>NZ_JARWRU010001187.1 GCF_029867845.1 Nocardia farcinica
CTTTCTTATTATTGCGGGCGCGGTTCCGGTGGGGCGGGGTGGTTTTGGGGGCGGCCCGGCGTCGGCCCTACCCGCCCCAGATGCGGGTGACCGCGCCCATGTCGAAGTAGTCGCGCCAGGCGGTGATCAGTCCCCCTTCGACCTCGAACACGCCCATCACGGGCAGGGCGAGGCTGCGGCCGTCCTTGCCGCGCATGGTGTCGGTGCGCTCGTTCATGACCAACCCGCCCGAGGTGACCTGACGATGGATCTCGAAGTCGATCGAGGCGAAGGTGCTCAGGAAACCCGCCACGAAATCCCTGATGGCGGCGCGGCCGACCACCGGCTCCATGGGAATGTTGTGGTAGACGGCGTCCTCGGCGAAGTAGGCGGCGATCTCGTCGGGATCGGGCGTGGACCAACTGCGGCACAGCGCGCGGACGACGTCGTCGGAATCGGTCATGTGCTCGGCTCGCTTTCTCGCGACGGTGACGGGACGACGGTCGTTGCCCGGCTCGGCGTACGGCGCCGCTGCGATTCAAGCAAACGGAGCAGCCGCACGAGCGGCGAACGACGAACCGGGTCGGCCGCCCGCTGTCGCCGGCGCCGTGCGTCCGACACCCACTCAGGGGGCTCGACGCGCAGAAACCGTTGTGGCACAGTCGTTTGCGAGTCGCCGGCGGCGACGGCGCGGTCTCGCGCCACGCCGGGGGCATTAGGATTTCCACCCGTGCGCAAGATGTACGCGGGCGCCCGGCTACGGCGTCTGCGCGAGGAACGAAGGATGACCCAGGCCGCTCTGGCCAAATCGCTCGATCTCTCGCCCAGCTACCTCAACCAGCTCGAGCGCGACCAGCGACCGCTGACCATCCCGGTCCTGCTGAAACTCAATTCCACCTTCGACCTGGACGTGCAGTTCTTCGCCGCCGACTCCGACGCCCGGCTGGTCTCGGCACTGCACGATGTGCTCGTCGACGCGGCGGGCGGGGACAGCGCACCCCTGGCCGAGGTCGAGGAGCTGGCCACCCGCCAGCCCGAGGTCGCCCGCATCCTGGTGGCCATGCACCGGCGCCTGCGCGCGGCCACCGACCAGCTCGATCTGCTGTCCGCACAGGTGACCACCCCGACCAGCCCGGCGAGCGTGCCGATGCCCGCCGAGGACGTGCGCGACTTCCTCTACGACCACCACAACCACATCCCGCAGCTGGACCACCTCGCCGAGCAGCTGTTCGACGACTGCGGCCTGAGCATCGGCTCGCTGGACCGCCAGCTGGCCAGGGTGGCCGAGGAGCGCGCCGGGGTGACGGTGCTGGTGCGCGGCGACGGCGCCGACCCGACCATCCCGAAACGCCACTACGACCAGACCGGCCGCACCCTCACCCTGGCCCGCAGGCTGCGTCCCGGCCAGCGCGCCTTCCAGATCGCGGCCACCCTGGGATTCCTGCTCTACGGCGAGCACTTCGACACCGTCCTCAACGAGACCCCCTCGCTGACCGGAGAGTCCCGCGAGCTGGCCAGAATCGCACTCGGCAACTACTTCGCCGCGGCGCTGATCCTGCCCTACGGCCGGTTCCTGCGCTCGGCCGAAGAACTGCGCTACGACATCGACCTGCTGTCGCTGCGGTTCGAGGTCGGCTTCGAGACGGTCTGCCACCGGTTGAGCACGCTGCAACGCCAGGGTCAGCGCGGGGTGCCCTTCTTCCTGGTGCGCACCGACCGAGCGGGCAACATTTCCAAACGCCAGTCCGCCACCGCCTTCCACTTCGCGCGGGTGGGCGGCAGCTGTCCGCTCTGGGTCGTCCACGAGGCCTTCGCCCAGCCTGGTCGCATCCTCACCCAGATCGCGGAGATGCCCGACGGCCGCCGCTACCTGTGGATCGCCCGCACCACCTCGGCGTCCTCGCGCGGATTCGACCGCGCCGCCCGCGAATTCGCCATCGGTCTCGGCTGCGACATCGAGTACGCCGACCGGCTCGTCTACTCCGGCGGGCTCGCCCTGGACGACCCGTCCGCCGCCGTCCCGATCGGCGCGGGCTGCAAGGTGTGCGAGCGACCCGCCTGTCCACAGCGCGCCTTCCCCCGCATCGGCAGCCCACTGGCGGTCTCCGAGCACCACGTCACCGATCTGCCCTACCCACGCCTGCCCGACTCCGGGTCGTGACCCGCCCCCGGGCCGAGAGGCACGGTCGCGGCTCGGCCGGCCTCAGGACTTGGCGAGGTATTCGAGCCGCTCGGTGTCCACGGCCGCGTGCATCAGCGCGGCCAGCCCGGGATGCTCGGTCAGGCCGGGGTCCTCGGCCACCAGCTGCCTGGCGAGTTCCTGCGCGCTGGTGATGACCTCGAGATCGTCGACCAGCGACAGCAACCGCAGCGAGCGCGCGGTGCCGGACTGCGCCGAGCCGAGCACGTCGCCCTCGCGTCGCCGGCGCAGATCCAGCACCGCCAGCTCGAAGCCGTCGTTGGTGCCTGCCACCGCCTCCAGCCGCGCCATGGCCGACCCACCCGGCGCGGCGTCGGTGACGAGCAGGCACAGGCCGGGATGCACACCGCGGCCGATGCGACCGCGCAGCTGGTGCAGCTGGCTGACGCCGAACCGGTCGGCGTCGACGATCACCATCACGGTCGCGTTGGGCACATCCACGCCGACCTCGACGACGGTGGTGCACACCAGCACGTCGATCGAGCCGTCGTTGAAGGCCCGCATCACCCGGTCCTTCTCGTCGGCGGAGAGCCTGCCGTGCAGCAGGCCCACCTCGACCGAGGCCAGCGGCCCGGTGCGCAACGTTTCGTAGACGTCGACGGCGGCCTGGGTGGGTGGCGGCTCCTTGCCCTCCGGGTCGGCGGCCTTGCCGCGCCCGCCACCGGATCTCGCCGGTCTGCCGTCCTCGTCGTCGCCGATGCGCGAGCACACCACATAGGCCTGGCGGCCTTCGGCGACCTCCTCGAGAATCCGCTCCCACGCCCGCTGCACCCAGTTCGGATGCAGTTTGCGCGGCACCACCTTCGAGGTGATCGGCGAGCGGCCGCGCGGCAGCTGGGTGAGGGTGGAGGTCTCCAGGTCGCCGAGGGTGGTCATGGCGATGGTGCGGGGGATGGGGGTGGCGGTCATGACCAGCAGGTGCGGGCTGGTGCCCGCCTTCGCCTTGGCACGCAGCGCGTCGCGCTGTTCGACGCCGAAGCGGTGCTGCTCGTCGACGATCACCATGCCGAGATCGAAGAATTCGACATTGTCCTGGATGAGCGCGTGCGTGCCGATGACGATGCCCGCCTCGCCGGTGACCGCCGCCAGCAGCGCGGCCTTCTTGGCGCTCGCCGACATGGAGCCGGTCACCAGCACCACCTTGGTGGCCTGCTCGGCGGCGCCCAGTTCGCCCGCCGCGGCGAGATCGCCGAGCATGGCGCACAACGACCGGTGGTGCTGGGCGGCGAGCACCTCGGTGGGCGCCAGCAGCGCGCACTGCAGGCCCGCGTCGACCACCTGGAGCATGGCGTGCAGCGCGACGATGGTCTTGCCCGAGCCGACCTCGCCCTGCAACAGCCGGTGCATGGGATGGCTGCGTTCCAGATCGGCGGAGATCTCGCCGATCACCTTCTGCTGGCCCTCGGTCAGCTCGAACGGCAGCCGTCGCGCGAAGGCCGCGGCGATGCCGTCCGCGCGCGGCGGGCACGGGCGCGCGATGCGGCCGGACACCTCGTGCCTGCGTTCGGCCAGCACCAGCTGCAGGGCCAGCGCCTCGTCGAAACGCAGGCGCTCCCTTGCCTTCTCGATGTCGGCGCGCTGCTCGGGCAGGTGGATCAGCCGCAACGCGTCGGAGACCGGCATGAGTTCGCGGTCCTCGCGCACCTGCTGCGGCAGCGGGTCGTCGATGGGGTCGAGCTGTTCGAGCACCTGGCGCACACAGGCCAGCAGGTCCCAGCTCTGCACCCTGGCGGTGGCCGGATAGACGGGGATGAACTCGCGTTCGAGAAAGGAGACGTCCACCCCGCCCGCGCCTTTCGCGCTCTCGGCCAGCCCGCGCAGATCGCCGCCGCCGCGCACCCTGGTCATCGGCGGGGCGCCGCCGGTGCGGGTCGGATCGTCGTCGGTCTCGGGCAGGATCAGGTAGCCGGGATGGCTCAGGCTCCAGCTGCCGGGCCGCCAGTAGCTGACATTGCCCGACATCATGGCCCGCAGGCCCGGCTTGACGACGTACTTCACCTTGTCGCCGTTGAAGAAGGTCACGTCGACCGGGCGGCCGGAGCCGGTGTCGAGCTGCACTTTCAACAGCGAGCCGCGCCGGTTGCGCATGGGTCGCAGGTCGGCCTTGGCGATACGGCCGATGACGGTGATGTGCGCGCCGTCCTCGGGCGCCTCTTCGGTGAGCGGCTGGCCCTGGGTGGCGTAGCGCAGCGGATAGTGGCGCAGCAGATCCTCGACGGTGGTCATGTCGAAGGCCTCGGCCAGCGAATCGGCTGCCTTCGCGCCGAGGATGTGGTCGAGCCGGTCGCTCAGGGTCGCCATGTCCGTGTTCCTCGCCTCGTCACTCCACGCCGATCTGTCACTCCACGCCGATCTGTCACTCCACGCCGATCTGTCACTCCACGCCGGCCTGTCACTCCACGCCGGCCTGTCACTCCACGCCGATCTGCACGAGATCCTCCGGCTGGCCGCCGTCGTACACCGCGATCTCCACCCCGGGAAAGCAGCGCTCGATGTGCTCGCCCAGCGCCCCGGCCAGCGACGGGTCGGCGTCGGCGCCCATGAGCAGGGTGACCAGTTCGCCGCCGAGCCCGAGCATCCGGTCGAGCAGCGTGCGGCCGGCGCCGAGCACGTCTGGCTCTATGACCACCACGTCGTGGCCGACCAGGCCGAGCCCGTCGCCTGGCCCGCAGGTGCCGACCATGGTCAGCGCCCGCTGCGCCGCCCGCCGCACCGAACCCCACCGGGTCGCGGCCGCGGCCTCGGACATGGCGAACCCGTCGTCGACGGCGATGCGGGCGCGATCGTGCACCGCCAGCGCGGCCAGCCCCTGCACCATCGATCCGCTGGGCAGCAGCAGCACGTCGCGGTGCGCGTCGCGGGCGGCGACACCGACGGCCACCAGTTCGTGGGCGGGCAGCGCACCGTTGGGCAGCACGAGCACCTCCCGGTGCGGCAGCGCCCGGATGGCGCCGAGCAGGCTCGCCGAGGTGACCGGCTGCCGGTCCAGCACCACCGCCCCGGCCTGCTCGAACAGCGCGGAGGCGCCCGGTCCCGTCGTCACCGCGAGCACCGCGCGTTCGACGGGCACGTTCGCCGCGCGCCCCGTCCCCGGCGGCTCGGCGGTGGTCTCCCCAGCGGCGGCGGTCCGCCCGGCGGTCTCGGCGTGCGCGTCCGCTTCCACGCGCGCGTGCTCGGCGAAACTCTCGATCCTGATGCTGCTGACGGTGCCCGCGGCCAGCCCCGCCTCCACCGCGGCCCCCGCGTCGGCGCAGTGCACGTGCGCCGACCACATCCGCGCGCCGTCGCCGACCACCGCCACCGAGTCGCCCAGTTCGCCCAGCGCGGCGCGCAACCGGTCGATCCTCCGTTCGTCGGTGTCGGCGATCAGGTACATGACCTCGAAGGCGGGCTCGGCCGTTCCGCTCGCGGGCGCGCGTTCCGGCCCGGTCGGCTCGACCGGCTCGGCCACCGGCCGGGCGGACCCGGTCCCGGCGGGATCGGCGGTGTTCCTGGCGTACTCCGGCCGGGTGGGTGATTCGCCCAGCGTGACCGCCACCAGGGCGTCGAGCAGGACCCGCAGCCCCCAGGCCCCCGCGTCCACGACTC
>NZ_JARWRU010001188.1 GCF_029867845.1 Nocardia farcinica
CATGGCCTCTCATGCCGATATCTCTTGACGTGCATAAATGCAGCGTGCTGGGCATGAGTCGAGCGCAAAGAGTTATCCCGGATACGACCGCCCCGAACCGAACCTCACCGCACACCACCAGCGGAAATGAGAAAGATCACAGCAATATGTGAACGGCGCGCCGAAGTTACCGGCGGGGAAATGATGGGCGCGTGCAGAACACGCGCCCGGACGAAACGGCTCAACCGTGGTGCGGGGGCACCTGGGAGCGTAGCCAGTCGTCGCCCGAGTCCGTCCGCACGCGCGGATCGTCCTCCCGCGCGTCGGCGGTGGTGTCGGGCAGGGTGTCGCCGAAGATGCGCGCCAGGCGCGCGGCATCTCCCGCCCGGCGGCGCGCCGGGCGGGAGTCGTCGTGGGTCTCGCCGGTCATTCCGCCAGACCGGACAGCTCGCCGATCACCTTGCCCGCCAAGGGCGCCAGCGTGGCCATGGTGTCGCGCACGGCCGCGCGGGTGCCGGGCAGATTGACGACGAGAGTGGAGCCGGAGATCCCGGCCAGGCCGCGGGACAGACCGGCGTCGAGCGAGCCGGCGACACGGCCGGAGGCGCGCAGCGCCTCGCTGATGCCGGGCAGCTCGCGATCGAGCACCTGAGAGGTGGCCTCGGGAGTCACATCCCGCGGGGACATGCCCGTGCCACCCACCGACACCACCAGGTCGACGCCCCCGATGACCGCGGTGTTGAGCGCGTTGCGGATCTCCACCTCGTCGGCCTGCACCGACACCGAGGCGTCCACCAGGAAACCGGCCTCGGTGAGCAGTTCGGTCACCAGCGGGCCGATCGAGTCCACGCCACCGTGGGCGGTCCGATCGTCGACGACAACCACGAGAGCGCGACCTGCCACAGGAGCATCGATATCCATAGTGCTCACCGTAGCGCGCGAACCGAACATGTCAGGGTCCGAACCGAAGATGTCCGGCTCGGAACCGAGGAACTCGGGCCCGAGCGGATCAGAGCCGAGCAGGTCTGTACCGGGCAGGTCTGTGCCGGGCAGGTCGGCCGTGCTCGGCGTCCCCCTGCCGGTGACCAGGCGCAGCCCGATGTCCTGTCGGTGGCCGCTCACCGCGCGCCGTCCACGGTCGCGGCGGTGAGGGTGACCTCGACCGTGGTGGGATTGTTGCCTGTGTCGTCGGTGTAGGTCACCTTCACCTTGTCTCCTGGTTGCCTGGAACGGACGGCCGCGATGAGCGCCTCGCCCGAATCGATCACGCGGTCGTCGAGCTTGGTGATCACCGCACCGGCGGGTATACCCGCTTCCGCGGCGGGTCCACCGGGTGTGGCCTCCAACACAAGAGCGACGCTGTCCTGGGGGCGCAGTTTGATGCCGATCTGGGCGTAGGTGGCCCGGCCGGTGTCGATCAGTTCCCTGGCGACCCGGCGCGCCTGGTCGACCGGGATCGCGAAGCCGAGACCGATGGAACCGCTCTGTTGGCCGCCGAGACCGCCGGAGCCGAGTGTGGCGATGGCGGTGTTGATGCCGATGAGCCTGCCGTCGTAGTCGACCAGCGCGCCGCCGGAGTTGCCGGGGTTGATGGCGGCGTCGGTCTGGATGGCGTCGATGACCGGCTGCGGGGCGTTCGGATTGTCGGTGCCCTGCCCGCTGGTGGAGACCGGGCGGTTGAGCGCGGAGACGATGCCGGTGGTGACCGTGCCCGCCAGGCCGAGCGGCGAGCCGATGGCGATGACCGGCTCCCCCACCTGCAGATCGGCCGAGGTGCCCATCTCGATCGGCGTCAGATCGGTGCGCCCCTCCACCTTGATCACCGCCAGATCGGAGACCGGGTCGGCGCCGACGATGCGCGCGGGCGCGCTGGTGCCGTCGGAGAATCGGACCACGATGGTGGCGTTGCTGCCGCCGCCGGAGGCGACGTGGTTGTTGGTCAGGATCAGTCCGTCGGAGGAGAGCACCACCCCCGAACCCTCGCCCTCGGCTCGATTGCTGGCGACCTCGATCATCACCACGCTCGGCAGCACCTTCTGCGCGACCGCCTGGGTGGAGCCCGCGGGCGCGTTGGCCACGGTGCTCACGTCCGGCCGCGGCGCGTCCAATGCGTTGGTGACCGGCGGCCTGCTGTCCTCGCGGGTGGCGATCACCCCGACCGCCCCGCCCACGCCGCCGCTGACCAGAGCGAGCACCACCGCGCCCGCCAGCAGCCCGGCGCGCGATGAGCGCGCGGGCCGCGGCGGCGCGAGCTGCGCGGTCGCGGCGCTCACCGGTCCCCCGGCGAACGGCTGCGTCGGATCGGGCCCGGTGTGATGGGGCCCAGCGGGATGGGGCCCGGCAGGATGGGGGCCGGGGATGTGGTTCGGCTGGTGCGCGGGCCGCGAACCGCCGGCCCCGAATTCCTCCGTCATGGCGTACTCGTTTCTCCTCACGTCCACCGTCGAGCCTGGCCGCGACGGCTTAAAGCGAACTGAGATCGCGCTTGCAGTTGTCCGAGAGTGCCCCCGCGCGGGCCGGGGCGCAATCACCCGGGCACCGATCACCACCCGGATCGTTACCGGCGGGCTCGGCTCACCCGGCCCGGACCGGCCCGGCCACCGGGGTGCCCGCCTCACCGGGCAGCACGATGCGGATGGCCGCGCCGCCACGCTCGGAGTTCTCGATGGTGATGGTGCCACCGTGTTTGGTGACCACCTGCTTGACGATGGCCAGCCCGAGCCCGGAACCGGGCATGGACCGCGAGGCGGTGGTGCGGTAGAAGCGCTCGAACACCAGCTCCCGCTCCTCCGGCGCGATCCCCGGCCCTGCGTCGTCGACGGTCAGCTCGAGCAGCCCGCGGCCGGTTTCGCGCATGCCCACACGCACCTGCTCCCCCGCCGGGCTCCACTTGGCGGCATTGTCGAGCACGTTGAGGATGGCGCGCTCCAGCGCGGCGTCGTGGCCGTAGACGAACCACGGCCGCAGCTCGGCGACGAACTCGACGTCGGCGCGACGGCGGCGGGCCCGTTCCAGCGCCCGCTCGGTGACCTCGCCGAGGTCGACCCGGTCGTAGACGGCCTCGGGGGCGTCCTCGCGGGCCAGGTCGACCAGATCGCCGACCAGGGTGGACAGCTCCTCGATCTGGGCGATCACGTCGGCGCGCAGATCGGCCATGTCCTGCTCGGGCAGGCTCGGCGCGTCGGGGCGGCCCGCGGCGATGAGCAGTTCCATATTGGTGCGCAGCGAGGTCAGCGGGGTGCGCAGTTCATGGCCCGCGTCGGCGACGAGTCTGCGCTGGCGGTCGCGGGATTCGGCGAGCGCGCGCAGCATGGTGTTGAAACTCTCGGTCAGCCGCGCCAATTCGTCGTCGCCGCTGACCGGGATCGGGGTCAGGTCGTCGGTGCGGGCGATGCGCTCGGTGGCCGCGGTCAGCCTGGCGATCGGCCGCAGGCCGGTCCGGCCGACCGCGGTGCCCGCCGCGGCGGCCAGCACCACGCCGCAACCGCCGACCACGAACAGCAGCCAGGCCAGCCGGTCGAGCACCTCCCGCGTCGGCTCGAGCCGCTGGGAGATCACCAGCGTGGCGCCGGAATTGGTGTGCACCGCCAGCACCCGCTGGCTGTCGACGGTGCGCAGCGAACTGGCCAGCTCACCGTCGGCCACCGCCAGCTCCTGTTCACCCACCGGCGGGATGGTGCGCTGGGGCGGCATGTACGGCTTGTGGTCGGCGAAGATCAGCGCCACGCCGACGTCGTTGGAGTACAGCCCGGCCAGGATGATCGACTGGAAGCCGAGGGACTCGAAGTTGTTGTCGATCATGGTGGCGGCCCTGGCGCGCAACGCCTCGTCGACATCGGCGTAGAGCGCGCGCGCCACCATCGCGTAGGCGGCGATCGAGGTGACCGCGACGGCGATGGCCACCACCGAGGCGGCCAGCAGGGTGAGCCGCCAGCGCAGAGATACCGAACTCGTCTGCGGCATGGGCGGGCGC
>NZ_JARWRU010001189.1 GCF_029867845.1 Nocardia farcinica
CACCCCCGTCCCACCCTGGTTGTCCGGGGCTCCGGCGGTCGCGGCGGAGGAGGGGTGGGCGGTGCGCGGGGGCGGCGCCCCCGATGTCGGCGGAGCCGGGCTCACCCAACGCATGCACACCCACCTCGCCCAGATCGACGACGTACGGGTGCTGGTCACCTACATGATCTTCGGCGACGGCCCGGAGGACGAGGCGGCCCTGCGGGAGCTCTTCACGACCGCCGTGGGCAAGGTCGCCGCCGCCTGACCACAAGCCGGCGGCTCGGGTTGTCCACAGGGTCCGGGTTGTCCACAGGCCGGCTGAAAGCCCAGGTCGCGTAGCCGGAGTTCGGCAGCCGGGCGGGCAGGCTCGGCGCCATGACCACCACACCACTCGACCCCGCCGGGGACGCGACGCCGTCCGCCGGATCACCTGTGCCCGGCGCGGGCCACGAATCTGCGCCTCGGCTCGCGGATTCCGCGTCACGCACGGCCGGTGCGCCGCATGCCGCGCCTGCGCCGGAACCCGGCCCGGTACCGGACTCCGGCCCGGCGCCGTCCGCCGAAGTGCCGACGCCCCCCGACGCGCTGCGCGCGGGCACCACGGTCACCGAGCAGAGCGGCGCCGAACGTGTGATGCCGGTGAGCACGACGGCGCCGCGGCGGCATCGTCTGCCGGCCCTTCTGGCCTCGGGAGCCGGTGCGCGCGGGCCGCGTTCGGCCGCGATGCGCCGCGGGATCTGCGCGCGGCCGACCGTGCTGTCGCCTCGGCCGCCGTCGCCCGAGCGCGAACCCGAACGGGCGCAGGGGAATTACGACGAATTCTCGGACGAAGAACCACCAGCCGCCCGCGGTGACCTCGACGGTGGTGGCCTCGAAGGTGGTGGCCTCGACGGTGGTGACCCCGGCGGTAGTGCCCCCTCCGACGGTGCGTCCTCCGGCCGGGGAGACGGGCACGAGGAACCCGCGGGCCCGGCGGTGTCCGATCGCGCGGAGAGCCGGGAACCGTGGCGGGCACGAGAGCCCGGGGCGGGCGAGAGCTGGCCCGACCCGCTGCCGGGCGTGCGGTTGCCGCCGCGGGTCGACATCACCGAGTGCGCGGAGGCGGCGCCGCCCTATCGGGTGGGCGGGTGGTCGCGGCGGATACGGCTCGACGATGCCGGGCAGTTGCTCGCGGCACTGCCCGCGATGATCGGCTTCTTCCCGCAGCGCTCGCTGGTGATCGCCCTGATCGGGCCGGAGGCGGCGCGGGAGGGGGTGGCGGAGATCCACGCCGTGCTCCGGTTCGACATGGAGGCCGCGCGCGAGCGGATGGTCGAGGCCGTCGCCGGCTACGCCAGATGCGTCGCCGGTATCGCCTCCGACCAGCGGGACGTGCTCGCGGTGATCATCGACGACCGGCTCGTGGTGCCCGGCGGCGCCACCACGATCGGTCTTTCCGCGGAATGGCTCGTCCCACGAATGATCCGGCGCTTCCGGCACGAGGGGCTGCGGGTCGCCGGGGCCTGGGCCACACCGGAGCTGGCGGCCGGGAAGCCCTGGTGGAGCCTGCACGGTCCCTCGAGCCGGGGCCGGGTGACCGATCCGACGGCCTCGGCGGTGGCGATGGCGAACGTGCTGGACGGCAGGCCGATCCTGCGGTCCCGCACCGACCTGGTGGCCGTGCTCGCCCCCGACGAGTTCCTCGGCGCGCAGGTGGGCGAGCAGATCACCACCCTGGCGGCCAAGGCGCGCACCGGATTCATCCGCGCCCTGCACGCGGGCGACGTGCTCGGATATCGCAGGCGTTGCCTGGAATACGTGCTCCTCCAGGTGGACGCGACCGAAGCGGGGGAGGAATTGGAGCCCCAGGAACTCGCCGCGGTGGCCGTCCTGCTGCGCGAACGCGCGGTGCGCGACGCGCTGTTCGGCCTGGCGGCCAACGACCGGGCGGCCGCGGCCGAACAGCTCTGGACGCAGCTGACCCGCGCCTGCGCCGGTCGCGACCGCGCCGACGTGGCCACCCTGACCGCCTACTGCGCCTACGTGCGCGGCGACGGACCGTTGGCCGGCATCGCCGTCGAGGCGGCGCTGGAGGCCGATTCCACGCATGCCATGGCGCTGTTGCTGGACACCGCGCTGCGCTCGGGCATGCGGCCGGCTCAGATGCGCAGGCTCGCGCGCAGCGGTTACGACACGGCCGCCTGCCTCGGCGTCGATCTGGGGC
>NZ_JARWRU010001190.1 GCF_029867845.1 Nocardia farcinica
GGGGGGGGGGGCCGGGCGCCCGCCGCCGGGGCGCGCCCCGCCCGCGCCCGCGGGGTCGAGGTGGTGCTGGTGGACGATCGTGGTCTCGACGATGCCGCGCCCGCGGTGAGATCACGGCTGATCGCGCAGATCACGACGGAATTGGCGGGCGCGCTGGCGGGCTCGGTGATGGTGCGGGTGCTGCCGCCGAACCGGCGGTTGCTGGCCACCGTCGTCGTGGACGGACCGGATGGCGGAATCCGCCGGGTGGAGATCGGTCGCGACGGCAGACCGCAAGAGCACAAAGTCCCCCCTCCGGCTTCGGAGGACTCCGTCGAGGCGGCCTCCGTCGAATAGTCGTTCACACCGCTAACGTTGGCCCCGATTTCCGGGTCAAGTAATTGGAATCTCCCGCATGGAAAGACATCTGGCTAATCTATGGTGAACCGTCTCTATGGTGAACCGTCTCTATGGCGAACCGTCTCAATGGTGAACCGGCTCCATCGTGAACCGGCTCTGTGGTGCACCGGCCGCGCCGACGGTGGCCGGAGTGGGAAAGGAATGACCGGAATGGTGTCGACCCCGGAGGAACACGAGCCCGCGCATCCGAAGGCGCGCGAGCCGCGCGCGGTGCCCGAGGTGCCCCGTACGCCCGCCCTGAGCGCACGCGAGGTCGAGGTCCTGCTCGCGTGGATCGCGCGTGACTCCAAGGCCGAGGTCTGTCGCGACCTCCACATCGCCCTCGGCACCATGAACACCCACCTGACCAGGATCAGGGAGAAGTACGACCGCGCGGGGCGCCCGGCGCCGACGAAGGCCGCGCTGATGGCGCGCGCCTTGCAGGACGGTTATCTCGGCATCGACGATCTGTAGCCGGGGATGCGGCGCGGCCTCGTCGCCCCCGGCCGCGCCGAATTCCGGTCATTCGATGAGATTCTCGCTCTTCAGCCAGTCGTAGGCGACGTCGGCGGGGGCTTCGCCGTCGATGTCGACCCGGCCGTTGAGATCCTGCAACAGGTCGTCGGAAAGGCGCGCGGAAAGCGTGCCGAGCAGGGCGGGCAATTCCGGGTGACGGTCGATGGTCTCGGCGCGGACGACCGCGGTCCCGCTGTAGGGCAGGAAATAGGTCAGATCGTCCTCGAGCACCCGCAGATCCAAATTCTTGATGCGGCCGTCGGTGGTGTAGACCATGCCGAAATTGCACGGCTCGCCGCGCGCGGTCGCGGTGTAGATGACACCGGCGTCCATGCGCGTCACACCGGCCGAGGGCACACCGGCCGGATCGTTGTAGGGAATGCCGTAACGCTCCAGCATGGGCAGGAATCCGTCGGCACGGCTGAAGAACTCGTCGTCCACGCAGAAGGTGCGCTCGGCGACCGGCAGCGCGGCCACCTGCGACAGGGTGGAGACGCCGAGACGGTCGGCGGTGGCGGCCGCGGCGGCGAAGGCATAGGTGTTGTTGAATTCCGCTGGTTCCAGCCACACCAGGTCGTATTCGTCGCGTTCGATATCGCGCACGCGCTGCCACAGCTCATAGGGGTCGGTGATCACCTCGGTCTGCCCGTGATAGTTCACCCAGCCGGTGCCGGTGTACTCCCAGAGCACGTCGGCGTCACCGTTGAGCTGCGCCTGGCGGGAGGACGCCGAGCCGGGCGCGCCGGTCAGGTCGGTGACCGAGGCGCCCGCGGCGGCCAGATAGGTGGCGGTGATCTTGCCGAGCAGCACGCCCTCGGTGAAGCTCTTGGAGGTCACCACCACCTTCGCGCCGTCGAGCGGGCGCTGTCCGTCGGGGAGGGTGGCGTCGTGGGAGGTGGCCGAGGAGCGCACCAGGCCACAGCCCCCGCGCACGGCCGCGGGGGACACCGCGCGCACTCCGGGCAGTGCGCGGGTCGCC
>NZ_JARWRU010001191.1 GCF_029867845.1 Nocardia farcinica
GGGGGCGGGCGGCGCGCCCCCCGCGCCGCCGCCCCCCCCCCCTAGGCGGCCCCGCCGCGTTGCGGTGGCGCGGCGCCGCCCCGCGCCTAAGACCTCCTCGGCCGGGGCCGCGCCGCGTTTGCGCCGCACGGGCGGATCGGCCCGCCAGCGCGCGAGCGTGTCCCGCAGGGCGGCGAGGCGATCGGAGTCGAGCGCGTCGAGCACGTCCCGGTGCGCTCGCGCGTAGATCTCGCGCTGCGTCCGCACCAGCCGGTCCACCACCGCGGCGCGCACCGGGTCGTCGTCGTCCCCGGCCAGCCCGGCGAAGCGTTCGGCGCGGACCTCGGCATCGCGGGCCACGCCGAGCAACCCGGCCAGCCACTTCAGCTCCGCCTCCAACGCCCTCGCCTCGGATCCGCGGAACAGTCCGCGATAGGAGCGCAGCACGCTGCGCAGCCGCCGGGTGGCCACGCGCATCTGATGCACCGAGTCGAAGGCGTCGGCCCGCACGTCCGGTTCCGTGCCGAGCACCCGGTCGATGTTCTCGGAGAGGCCTCCGGCCACGGCCTCCCCGGCGTTCATCGGCCGCTCCCCGCCTTCGCGAACTCGTCGGTCGCCTCGACGAGATGGTGCACGATGCCCGGCTCGTTGGCGGCGTGCCCTGCGTCGTCGACGATGTGCAGGCGCGACCCCGGCCACGCCTTGTGCAGATCCCACGCGCTGACCGCGGGGCAGACGATGTCGTGGCGGCCCTGCACGATCACCGCGGGCAGATGGCTGATGCGGTCGATGTCGCGCAGCAGCCGGCCCTCCTCGAGGAAGCCCGCGTTGCGGAAGTAGTGGTTCTCGATGCGGGCGAAGGCGAGGGCGAAGCGCGGGTCGGCGCTCTCCGCCACGCGCTCCGGGCGCGGCAGCAGCGAACTGGTCGAGCCCTCCCACACCGACCACGCCACCGCGGCGGCCGCCGCCACGTCGGGGTCGGGGGAGTGCAGCAGCCGGTGGTAGGCCTCCACCAGGTCGCCCTCGCGCTCGGCCGGCGGGATCGGCGCCAGGTACTTCTCCCACTCGTCGGGGTAGACGTAGCCGGCCGGGCCGTTGTAGTACCAGTCGATCTCCTTGCGGCGCAACAGGAAGATGCCGCGCAGCACCATCTCGGTGACCCGCTCGGGATGGGTCTGGGCGTAGGCCAGCGCCAGCGTCGAACCCCAGGAGCCGCCGAACACCTGCCAGCGCTCGATGCCGAGATGCTCGCGCAGCTTCTCGATGTCGGCGACCAGATGCCAGGTGGTGTTCACCGACAGGTCGGCGCCGTCGGCGATGTGCGGGGTGGAGCGTCCGCAGCCGCGCTGGTCGAGCAGCACGATCCGGTAGGCCTTCGGGTCGAAGAACTGCCGGTGCGCGGGGGTGGTCCCGCCGCCGGGACCGCCGTGCAGGAACACCACGGGTTTGCCGTCGGGATCGCCGCTGGTCTCCCAGTAGATGGACTGGCCGTCACCCACGTCGAGCAGGCCCGACTCGTACGGCTCGATCGGCGGATACAGTTCGCGTCGCGTCACCCCATCACGATGACACAATCCCGGCCTGCCGGGTGCGCTCTCACCGCCCGGCACTCACCGACCGGCGCTCACCGTCCGACGATCACCGACGCCAGATCGGGGACCTCGAGCGCCTCGATCGCCTCCTGACGCACCTCGGGGCAGGTCTGGCTGGTGACGGTGTCGACCACGCTCTTGTTGTTGAGCACGTCGATGCCGTGCTGCAGGCCCCACGGGTGCACGATCAGGTTCATCCCGACCCGGCCGAGGGTCGGTCCCTGCACCCGGAAGTTGGACAGCTCGGGGCGGATCGCGTCGCACAGGCTCTGCGCGGCCGCGTCGCTCACGGTGGGGCCCGGCTTCGCCGTGGTGGTCGGGCTCGCGGTGGCGGTCGTCTCCGATGTGGGGGTGCCGGTGTGGGCGGTGTGGCCGGGATCGCCGGACGAGCCGCAGGCGCTCAGCGTGCCCGCGACCGCGAGAGCGGCGGCGAGCACGAGGGGACGGCGGGTGAACCAACGGCTGTACGGCATCGAGTACCTCTGGTCGAGTGGAAAGGTCGACGCCGAGTCTGCCATCGCGCGACGCGGGCGGCGCATCTCCGGTGCCGGGCGGGACCGAGGAGCCCCGCCCGGCGGCGGGTCAGAAGCTGTGCTCGGCGGCGGGGAAGGTGCCCGCCCGCACCTCGGCGGCGTACGCGGCGGCGGCCGAACGCAATTCGTCGCCGATGTTGCCGAAGCGCTTGACGAACTTGGCGGTCTTGCCGCTGGTGTAGCCCGCCATGTCCTGCCAGACCAGCACCTGGGCGTCGCAGTCGGGACCGGCGCCGATGCCGATCGTGGGAATGGTGAGCTTGCTGGTGACCTGCGCGGCCAGCTGCGCGGGCACCATCTCCATGACCACGGAGAACGCGCCTGCCTCCTGCACCGCGATGGCGTCGGCGATGAGCTGCTCGGCGCCGTCGCCCCGGCCCTGCACGCGGAAGCCGCCGAGGGTGTTGACGCTCTGCGGGGTGAAGCCGATGTGCGCCATCACCGGGATGCCCGCCGCGGTGACCAGCGCGATCTGCTCGGCGACCCGCTCGCCGCCCTCCAGCTTGACCGCGTGCGCGCCGCCCTCCTTCATGAAGCGGGTGGCGGTGGCCAGCGCCTGCTGCGCCGACCCCTCGTAGGTGCCGAACGGCAGATCGGCCACCACCAGCGCGTTCGGCGCGCCGCGCACCACGCCGCGCACCAGCGGGACCAGCTCGTCCACCGTGACCGGCACGGTGGTGTCGTAGCCGTACACGACGTTGGCCGCCGAGTCGCCGACCAGGAGCACCGGGATGCCCGCCTCCTCGAACAACCGCGCCGAGGAGTAGTCGTAGGCGGTGAGCATGGCCCAGCGCTCACCGGCGGTCTTCATCTGCTGGAGGTGGGGGATGCGGGTCTTGCGCCGTGCCTGCCCGGTCTGCGCGTTCTGCGCCGCACCGTAGGCAGGGGTTTCCGAATCGGATACGGACATCATCGTCCCTTTCGTGTGGTCTCCTCGAGGCCGCTGCGGGTCCCCGGGTTCACGGACGTCCTCCAGTGTGCCACCCGCCGTCGACCCCGAGACAGGGGCGTGCACCGGTGCGATTCGTCACACCGTCCGGGCCGAACCGCCCGCGCGGACGGCGGCGGGCGCATAGCCTTGGCGCACCGCGGGTTCGACGGAAGGTGCGCGAGGTGATCGGGTTCTTCACCAGGCAGGGCGAGGAGTTCCTGCCCACACAGCTGTCGGTGAGCTGGTGGTCGCCGAACCAGCTCAGCGGGGTACCGGTGTGCGGGCTGCTCGGGCTCGGGCTGGAACGGCACTGCCCGCCGGGGTTCGTGCCCGCGCGGATGACGGTGGACCTGTACCAGCCGGTCTTCGACGCCCCGACCCGGGTGCGCACCGAGGTGGTGCGCGAGGGCGCGCGGATCGTGGTCGCCGACGCCTGGCTGGTGCAGAACGGGCAGGACAGGGTGCGGGCCTCGGCGGTGTTCCTGCGCAGCGGGGACCAGCCGCCGGGCACGGTGTGGTCGCCGACGGTGGAACTGCCGGTCCCGCCGGAGGGCTGTCTGTCGCCGGAGGGCGCGCGGCCGCTGTTCAAGAGCGGCGACGGCGAATGGACCAGCGACTTCGTGATCACCCAGAACGCCGAGCGCAAGGCCTCCTGGCACAGCATGCCGCCGCTGGTCACCGGCGAGCCGATGACGCTCTTCCAGCGCGCCGCGATCACCGCCGACACCACCAACCAGGTGTGTCACTGGGGCACCGCGGGCGCGGGCTACATCAACGCCGACGTGACCATGACGCTCACCCGGCTGCCGGTCGGCTACGAGGTGGGCATGAAGGCCGACAACGTCTACGCCGAGGCAGGCATCTCCGTGGGCACCGCGATCATGTACGACCGGTCCGGCCCGCTGGGCACCTGCACGGTGGCGACGCTGTCGAATGCCAGGCGCCAGATCGATTTCGCCGCCTCCGAGGATCGCGTCCTGCTGAGATGACCGGGCCCGGCCACGCCGACGATCAGAGCACGCCCGCCTCGCGCAGTTTCTCGATCTCGTCCTCGCCCTTGCCGAGCAGGCCCCGGTAGATCTCCTCGTTGTGCTGGCCGGGGCGCGCCGGACCGGCGTTGCGGATGGCGCCCGGGGTCTGCGAGAGCACCGGAATGATGCCGGGGCCCAGCACATTCCGGCCGATGCGCTCGTCGTAGTGCTCGGCGATCATGCCGCGCGCCCGCAGCTGCGGGTCCTCGACCACCTCGGCGACGGTGTTGATCGGCCCGGCGATCACACCGGCCTCGTTGAGCAGGGTGATGATGTCGTCGGGCTGCCTGGCGGCGGCCCATTCGGCGATGATCGCGTCCAGCTCGTCCTGGTTGCGGCCGCGGGCGAGGTGGTCGGCGAAGCGCTCGTCGTCGGCCAGCCCCGGCTGTCCCATGGCCGCGCACAGCCGCCGGAACACGGTGTCCTGATTGGCGGCGATCACCACCCAGCTGCCGTCGGCGCTGCGGTAGATGTTCGATGGCGCGATGCCCTCCAGCCGGGTGCCGGACGGTCCGCGCACCACCCCGCCGATGTCGTAGTCGGGGATGGTGGACTCCTGGATGGCCAGGCAGGCCTCGGTGAGCGCGGCGTCGACGATCTGGCCCTCGCCGGTCACCGAACGGCGGTAGAGCGCGGCCAGCGCGCCCTGGGCGGCGAACATGCCCGCCAGGCTGTCGCCCAGCGACAGCGCCAGGCGCGGGGCGGGTCCGCCGGGGAAGCCGTTCATGTAGCGCAGGCCGCTGGCCGCCTCGGCGACCGAGGCGTAGCCCGCCTTGTTCGCGTCCGGGCCGGTCTGCCCGTAACCGGACACCCGCACCAGGATGATGCCGCGATTGCGCTCGCGCAGGGTCTCGTAACCCAGCCCCCACTTCTCCAGCGTCCCGGGGCGGAAGTTCTCCACGATGATGTCGGAGCGCTCCACCAGTTCCAGGAACAGGTCGCGGCCCTGGGCCTCACGCAGATTCAGTGTGATGGCCTTCTTGTTGCGGGCCGCGACCGTCCAGTAGAAGTGGTGCCCGTCGAGTTCGGCCTGACCCCAGGTGCGCAGCGGATCGGGCCGGTCGGGCAGCTCGATCTTGAGCACCTCCGCGCCCATGTCGCCCAGCAGCCGGGCGGCGAACGGGCCGGAGATCAGCGTGCCGACCTCCAGCACACGGATACCGTCCAGGGCGCCGATCGGCTGGTCGGAGGGGGGCTGCTCAGGAGAAACCGGCGCGGCGTCGGCCGATCCGGGTGTCGCTGATCCTGCGGTGTGGGTCATGTCCGAACTCATTCAGGTGGATTCACGCGGTGGGGGCCAGTCGGTGCTTCGCGAGCCACTCGCCGATGATCCGCACTGCTTCGGCGAGAGGTTCGTGCTGGTCCGGCCCCAGATAGTAGTGGTTGGCGCCCGCGATCTCGTGCAGCTCCTTGTCCTCGGTGCCGATGGCGCCGAAGATGGCGTGCGCGTGGCTGGGGGTGCAGATGTTGTCGGCCTTGTTGAAGACGACCAGCGTCGGCACCGCGATGTCGGGACCGCAGTCCACGATGTCGCCGCGGGCGTCGTCGTAGCTCCACTGCGACAGCCAGCTGCGCAGCGTGGTGAAGCGGGCCAGGCCGAACGGGCCCTGGTTCACCTCCTGCGGGTCGCCGAGGTAGGACTCGCCCGGATTGCGGTCGTTGGGGTCGATGGCCGGATCGAGCCAGCGCGGGTCGGCCATGGTGCCGTGCACGACGAAACCGAACTCGTCGTTCGGCCGCCCGGCCGCCTTCAGCTCGGCCAGCTTGTCCTTGACCCACGCGGTGATCTTGCGGTTGCGCGCGATCTGCGCGGCCCGGTAGCGCGCGAGGAACTCGGCGCTGTAGGGCGGCTGGTTCGGGTTGTCCGGGTTGTAGAGATCCAGCTCGGGATCACGCCGGGTCGGATCGGCCTCGTCGAGGATGGAGGCGTCCATCGACTCGGTGAGCGTGTGGTGGCGGCTGATGTGCGCGGCGACCAGGGCGATGCCGTCGACGGGCGGCAGATCGGCCTCGGTGAGATCGGGGCCGTCGCCGGACGGGCTGGCCGTCAGCGTCGGCTTCGCCGCCTGCTGCTGGTAGAACACCGACAGCGAGCCGCCGCCGGACCAGCCGAGCAGCACCACCTTCTGGTAGCCGAGGCGCTTCCTGGCGTCGCGGATGCACTCGCCGAGGTCCTGGACGACCTTCTCCATCAGCAGCGCGGCGTCCGCGCCCCGGTAGCGGCTGTTGCACACGATGACGTGGTGCCCGGCCTTGGCCAGCGCGCCGACGATGGGCAGATAGGTGCCGCTGGACACCGGGTGCATGAGCACCAGCACGGTGTCGGACTCGTGCTCGCGCGGCTTGATCAGCTGGGATTCGAGGGTGACCCATTCGGTCAGCCCGCCGTAGGCGTCGCGGCCGCCGGTGGTGTTCGCGAAGGCGACGACGTACGGGATGCGCTCGATGCGAGACATGATGCCTGCCTTGATCTTCGAAGTGGTGCGCGGCTCAGTGGCCGCCGAGGTCCTTGGCCAGGTACTCCGCCGAGGGAATGAGCCTGCGGCGGGTGTCGATGGCGATGGTGGTCCAGCCGATGCGCGGGTACTCCTCGCGCTTGCGCCGCGACCGCTCACGCATCTTCTCCGGCGCGCCGTGGTGCACGCCCTGTGGCGCGTGCGAGATCAGGCCGGGCGGCATCGGCACGCCGTACATCTCGCCGCCGTGGAAGAAGGCGATCTCGTCGTAGTCGACGTTGCGGTGGTACCACGGGATGGTCTCGGTGCCCGGCGCCGACTCGGCGAGCTTGGGCAGGAAGTTCATCACGTAGACGCCGGTTGCCTCCATGAACAGGTGCACCGTCGGGGGCAGGTGCACGGTCTCGGAGAGGATGACGTTGTAGTCGGCGATGTTGAAGGTGAACGGGAAGCTGTCGCCCCGCCAGCCCTCCACGTCCAGCGGGTGGTGCCGGTAGTAGAGCCTGGTCGGCCCGCCCTCGTGGTGGAGCACGATCTCGTAGCTGTCCCTGCCGTCGCTCTCGTGCGCCTGCGGCTCGGGGACGGTGACCAGGCCGGGGTCGAAGGGGAAGTGACGGCCGAGGTAGCCGGCCTCCGGGACGCGGAACTCCTCGGTGGCCTCGATCATCAGCAGGGTGGTCTCGGTCTCGGGCAGCTGACGCCAGGTGCAGCCCTTGGGGATGTAGATCCAGTCGCCCTCGCGGTAGCTCAGCGGGCCGAACTCGGTCTCCAGCGAGCCGGAGCCCGCGTGCACGAACGACAGCACGTCGCCGTCGACGTAGCGCACGAAGTGCGGCATCTCCGCGCCGCGGCGGCTGAGCAGGATGCGGCAGTCGGCGTTGTGGAACAGCCGCAGCGGCGCGCCCGCGGGGTCGGTGGCGTCGGCGGGTTCCAGCGATCCGGCCAGCACGTCGGTGGGGCGCAGCGGGCCGACCGCTTTGTACTGGGTCGGATCGTTGCGGCGGTAGAGGCTCGCGGTCCGGCCGGTGAACCCGCCGCGGCCGAGCTCGTCGTCCTTGAGTCCGTCCAGATCGGCGTGCATGCGCCGGGGTGTCGTGCCTTTACGCAGGTGCACAAACGATTCCATGTCAGCTTCCAGTCCTCGTGCGGGGCCACATCGATCCGCCACCGCGAAGCGTCCTTGATGGCTGCCAGAGTTTCAGATAAATTGATTACCGTCAATATCTTTTGGTATGGCCGGATCCTCTGGTAAAGCCAGGATCTCCGGTACGGCCGGTGTCTTCCGGCCGGCATGCGGACAACCGTCCGGGGCGTCGCCCGGTGGGTGGCGCAGGAGTGGAGGACACGTGGAATCCGTGCATGCCCGGCCCGCCGCCGAGGCCGTCGCCCAGGAACCGGCGCGGCCGAAGAAGCCGCGCGGTCGTCCGCCCGCCGGCGGCTCGCCCGCCTCGGCCGACGAGATCATGGCCGCCGCGCTGCGGGTGTTCGCTCGCGACGGATTCGCCGGCGCGTCGGTCGCCGAGATCAATCGCGAACTCGGGGTCAGCCACAACCTCATCCACCAGCGCTTCGGCTCCAAGGAGGGGCTGTGGTACGCGGTGGTGGACTGGGTGTTCGGGCACGCCGCCGCGCTGGTCGCCGAGGGTGTGGCCGAGCAGCTGCCGCCGATCGAGGAGTTCCGGCGCGGCATCGTGCGCTTCCTGATCCTGCAGGCGGACCATCCCGACGCGGTCCGGCTGGTCAGCGTGGAATCGGCGATCGAGGGCCCGCGCCTGGCCTACCTCTACGAGCGCCACATCGAGCCGATCCTGGTGCGACTGGCCGAGCCGCTGCTGCCGTTGGTGCGCCGGAAGGTGCTCAGCCGCGACGACCTGCGCTCCATCCATTTCCTCATCGCGCACGGCGCCACCGCCCCGTTCTCCTCGCTGCCGCTGGCCCGGCGGATGGCTCCCGGCGATCCGATGTCCCCGCGGGCGGTCCGCAGGCACGCCCGTTTCGTCGCGGACATGATCGTGGCCGGCGTCGAGGCCATGGCCGCCCGGCACGGGACCACCCTCGCCGCCGACGGCGAGGCGACACGTGACGGCGGAGGCGCCCTCGCCTGACGCCGGTCACCGGCGATGACGCACCGGGCGTGCCGGGCGCCGGGCCAGGGCGGAACTCCTGGCAGGATCGTGCCCATGGGTGTGCGTCGGTGGAGTGGGTCGGCGGCGGTGGCGTCGGTCGTGGTGGCGTCGGTCGTGGGGGCGTCGCTGGTGGTGACGGGATGTGGCGCCGACAGCGGCGAGCCCGCCGGGGCGTTGCCGCCCGCGCCCGAGGGGCTGTCCCGCTTCTACGAACAGACACCGGCCTGGGGCAGCTGCGCCGAGATCGTGGATCGCTCGACCGCCCTGCCGCCGATCGCCGAGTGCGCCACCGTCGAGGTGCCGATCGACTACGAGAACCCGGACGGCCCGACGGCCAGGCTCGCGTTGTCGCGCATCCCCGCCACCGGCGCGAAGATCGGCTCACTGTTGATGAATCCGGGCGGACCCGGCGTGTCCGGCCTGGACACCGTGCTCGTCGGCAACCAGACCCCGCTCGCGCAGCGCTTCGACCGGGTCGGTTTCGACCCGCGCGGCGTGGGCTCGTCGACCCCGGCGGTCGCCTGTCTCACCCCGCCCGAGGTGGACGCCGAACGGGCCGAGCCGCCGGAGGACAGCACGCCGGAGGGCATCGCGGCCACCGAGGCCGAGAACCGCGAGTACGCGGCCAAGTGCGTCGAACGCACCGGCGAGGACGTGCTGGCGCACATCGGCACCCGCGAAGTCGTGCAGGACATGGACGTCATCCGCGCGGTGCTCGGCGACCCGGCGCTGACCTACCTCGGATACTCCTACGGCACCAAGCTCGGCGCCCTCTACGCCGAGAAGTTCCCCGACCGGGTGCGCGCCATGGTGCTCGACGGCGCCGTCGACGCCTCGGTCGACCCGGTGGAGGAGGCGCTGCGCCAGGCCGCCGGCTTCCAGCGCGCCTTCGACGCCTATGCCGCCGACTGCGCGCAGTCCGCCGACTGCCCGCTCGGCACCGATCCCGCCCAGGCCGTCACCCGCTTCCGCGAACTGGTCGATCCGCTGTGGGATGTCCCTGCCGCCACCACCGACCCGCGCGGTCTCGGCTACAACGACGCCATGACCGGCGTGACCCAGACCCTCTACGCCGACGAACTGTGGCAACAGCTGACCCTCGGCCTGCAGGAGCTGGCCGACGGCCGCGGCGACACCCTGCTGTATCTGGCCGACATCTACAACGGCCGCAACGACGACGGCACCTACAGCAACATCCAGGACGCCTTCAACGCCATCCGCTGCGTGGACGACCCGCGCGTCACCGATCCGGCGGTGGCCGCCCAGCTCGACGCCGAATATCGCAAAGCCGCGCCCTTCCTCGACGACGGCCGTGGCACCGGCGCATCCGCCCTGGAACTGTGCGCGAGCTGGCCGGTGCCCAACTCCGGGCAGCCGCACACCATCGCCGTCGAAGGCCTGCCCACCCTCGTCGTCGTCTCCACCACCGACGATCCGGCCACCCCTTACCAGGCCGGTGTCGATCTGGCCGCCCAGCTCGGCGCCGCCCTGATCACCTTCGAGGGCAACCGGCACACCGCCGCGCTGGTGGCCGGCGACGAATGCCTCGACACGGCGGTTGTCGACTACCTGGTCGAGCTGGTCGTGCCCCCGCGCGGACTGGTGTGTTGAGGCGTGTCGCGCAACGTTTCGATACCGCAAAAAATTGAGGCGACCCATGTAACACGGATTTAACGCCGACTGACTACGGTCGCGGTCATGGATCGCCAGAAGGAATTCGTGCTGCGGACGCTCGAAGAGCGGGACATCCGCTTCGTACGTCTCTGGTTCACCGACGTCTTGGGCTACCTGAAATCCGTTGCCATCGCGCCCGCCGAGCTGGAGGGCGCGTTCGAGGAGGGCATCGGCTTCGACGGGTCGGCCATCGAGGGCTTTGCCCGGGTCTCCGAGGCCGACATGGTCGCCCGGCCCGATCCTTCGACGTTCCAGGTGCTGCCGTGGGCCTCCAGCAAGGGGCACCAGCACTCGGCGCGCATGTTCTGCGACATCACCATGCCCGACGGCTCGCCGTCCTGGGCCGACCCGCGGCACGTGCTGCGGCGTCAGCTGAACAAGGCGGGCGATGTCGGGTTCAGCTGCTACGTGCACCCCGAGATCGAGTTCTTCCTGCTGAAGAACGGCCCGAACGACGGCACCCCGCCCGTCCCCGCCGACACCGGCGGCTTCTTCGACCAGGCCGTGCACGACTCGGCCCCGAACTTCCGCCGCCACGCCATCGACGCGCTCGAGTCGATGGGCATCTCGGTGGAGTTCAGCCACCACGAGGGCGCGCCCGGCCAGCAGGAGATCGACCTGCGCTACGCCGACGCGCTGTCCATGGCCGACAACGTCATGACCTTCCGCTACCTGATCAAGGAAGTGGCCATCGACGAGGGCGTGCGGGCCACCTTCATGCCCAAGCCGTTCGCCGAGTACCCGGGCTCGGCCATGCACACCCACATGAGCCTGTTCGAGGGCGAGACCAACGCCTTCCACGATCCCGACGACCCGCAGAACCTCTCGGCGACCGCGCGCGCGTTCATCGCGGGCATCCTCGAGCACGCCCCGGAGATCAGCGCCGTCACCAACCAGTGGGTGAACTCCTACAAGCGCCTGATCCACGGCGGCGAGGCCCCGACGGCCGCCTCCTGGGGCCGGTCGAACCGTTCGGCGCTGGTGCGCGTGCCCATGTACACCCCGAACAAGGCGTCCTCGCGCCGCGTCGAGATCCGCAGCCCCGACTCGGCCTGCAACCCCTACCTGACCTTCGCCGTGCTGCTCGCCGCGGGCATGCGCGGCATCGAGAAGGGCTACACGCTGCCGCCGGAGGCCGAGGACGACGTGTGGTCGCTGACCTCCGCCGAGCGCAGGGCGATGGGCTTCCGCGAGCTGCCGGGCACCCTCGACGAGGCCCTCGGCGCGATGGAGCGCTCCGAACTGGTGGCCGAGGCGCTCGGCGAGCACGTGTTCGACTTCTTCCTGCGCAACAAGCGCAGGGAGTGGGCCGACTACCGCAGCCAGGTCACCCCCTACGAGTTGCAGCACTACCTGGGGTTGTGATCTTCACGGTCGCCGCAACTGGGCAGTGAACCAGGGGCGCTCGACACGGTAGATTCACATCCATGGTTCGGCCCCCTACCGCTCGTTCGGCTGTGCCCGGTGCCGGGCGGCTCGGCTTGCTCGATCCGTCCGCGCCGGCCTCACTGCGCACCCTCGGCTGGGACAACGTCGACAGCGTCCCGGTGTTGTGGTCGCTGTCGCGGGCGCCTGACCCCGACCTGGCGCTGAGCGCGCTCATCCGGCTGCGCGAGGCGCTGGGATCGGAATGGGGGCAGCTCGATTCGGCGATCCGCACCGAGACTTCGCTGCGCGGACGGTTGTTCGCGCTGCTCGGGTCCTCCACCGCGCTCGGCGACCACCTGATCGCCGAGCCCGCGTCCTGGCAGCAACTGCGCCGCGACACCCTGCCCGACAAGGACGAACTGGTCGCCGACCTGCTCGCCGTGGTCGAGGCGGCGCCGGAGGAGTGCGAGCACCCGAGCCCGGCGCTGTTCCGCGCTGGCCTGTCCGGTCCCGAGGTCATCCCCGCGCTGCGCCGCCGCTATCGCGACCATCTCATGCTGCTGGCCGCTCTCGACCTGGCCGCCACGGTCGAGAACGAGCCGGTGCTGCCCTACCTGGTGGTGGGCAGGCAGCTGGCCGACCTGGCCGACGCCGCGCTCACCGCGGCCCTCGCGGTCGCGGTGGCGCGGGTGTGCAAGGACAAGCCGTGCCCGGTTCGCCTCGCCGTCCTCGCCATGGGCAAATGCGGTGCGCGGGAACTGAACTACGTCAGCGACGTGGACGTGGTCTTCGTCGCCGAGCCCGCCGACGCCACCGCCACCCGGCTGGCCGCGGAGATGATGAGCATCGGCAGCCAGGCCTTCTTCGAGGTCGACGCCGCGCTGCGGCCGGAGGGCAAGGCGGGCGCGCTGGTGCGCACCCTGGACTCGCACCTGGCCTACTACCGGCGCTGGGCGCGCACCTGGGAGTTCCAGGCGCTGCTGAAGAACCGCCCGATGACCGGTGACCTGGCGCTGGGCGAGCAGTACCGCGCGGCCGTCATGCCGATGGTGTGGACCGCCTCGCAGCGCGAGGATTTCGTCTCCGACGTGCAGGGCATGCGCCGCCGCGTCGAGGACCTGGTGCCCGCCGAATTGCAGGAGCGCGAGCTCAAACTGGGCCGGGGCAGCCTGCGCGACATCGAATTCGCCGTCCAGCTGCTGCAATTGGTGCACGGCCGGGTCGACGACACCCTGCACGTGGCCAACACCGTGGACGCGCTGACCGCGCTGGCCGCGGGCGGCTACGTCGGCCGCGACGACGCCGCCAATCTCACCGCCTCCTACGAGTTCCTGCGGCTGCTCGAGCACCGGTTGCAGTTGCAGCGGCTGATCCGCACCCACACCCTGCCCGCCGACGACGACGAGGAGGGCATGCGCTGGCTGGCCCGCGCCGCCCACATCCGACCGGACGGCAGGCAGGACGCGGTCGGGGTGCTGCGCTCGGAGATCCGCCGCAACGCGGTGCGCATCCGGCGCCTGCACACCAAGCTGTTCTACCGGCCGCTGCTGGAGTCGGTGGTCAAGATGGACCCCGACGCGCTGCGCCTGAGCCCGGACGCCGCCGTCCGCCAGCTCGCGGCCCTCGGTTACGTCTCCCCGGAGAACGCCCTCGGCCACCTCAAGGCGCTGACCGGGGAAGTGGGGCGCAAGGGCCGCATCCAGGCGCTGCTGTTGCCGACCCTGCTGCAATGGCTCGGCGAGACCCCCAACCCGGACGCCGGCCTGCTCGCCTACCGCCGGGTCTGCGAGGCGCTCGACGACCAGAACTGGTTCCTGCGCGAGCTGCGCGACGAGGGCGCCGTCGCCGAACGGCTGATGATCGTGCTCGGCTCCTCGGAGTACCTGCCGGATCTGCTCATCAACGCCCCCGAGACCATCCGCATGTACGCCGACGGCCCCAGCGGCCCGGCCCTGCTCGGCCCGCAGCCCGAGGACGTCGCCCGCGGCATTCTCACCGCCGCGGCCCGCTACGACGACCCGGCTCGGGCGGTCGCGGCCGCGCGCTCGCTGCGCAGGCACGAGCTGGCCCGCGTCGCCTCGGCCGACCTGCTCGGCCTGCTCGACGTGCCGCAGGTCTGCCGGGCGCTGTCGTCGGTGTGGGTGGCGGTGCTCGAGGCGTCGCTGGCCGCGGTGATCCGGGCGAGCGAGGCCGAGTCCGGTGAGCCCGCGCCCGCCGCCTTCGCGGTCATCGGCATGGGCAGGCTGGGCGGCATGGAGCTGGGCTACGGTTCCGACGCCGACGTGCTGTTCGTCTGCGAGCCGCGGCCGGGGGCAGACGAGACCAAGGCCGTGAAGTGGGCCAACAGCGTCGCCGACAAGGTGCAGCGCCTGCTCGGCGCGCCGAGCACCGACCCGCCGCTGCACGTGGACGCCGGCCTGCGTCCCGAGGGCCGCAGCGGTCCGCTGGTGCGTACCCTGGCCTCCTACGAGGCCTACTACCAACAGTGGGCGCACGCCTGGGAGATGCAAGCGCTGCTGCGCGCCCACCAGGTCGCGGGCGACCAGGAACTCGGCCTGCGCTTCCTGCACGTCGCCGACACGATCCGCTACCCGGCGGGCGGCGTGTCCGAGGAGGCGGTGCGCGAGATCCGCCGTATCAAGGCCAGGGTCGACTCCGAGCGGCTGCCGCGTGGCGCCGACCCGGCCACCCACACCAAACTCGGTCGCGGCGGCCTGGCCGACATCGAGTGGACCGTGCAGCTGTTGCAGCTGCGCCATGCCCACCAGATCCCGGAGCTGCACAACACCTCCACCCTGGAGACGCTGGAGGTCATCGAGAAGTCCGAGCTGCTGTCCGCCGAGGACGTCGCCCTGCTGCGCGACTCCTGGCTGACCGCCACCAAGGCGCGCAACGCGCTGGTGCTGGTGCGCGGCAAGCCGAGCGACCAACTGCCCTCGCCCGGCAGCCTGCTCTCGGCGGTGGCCCACGCGGCGGGCTGGCCCAACAACGACGGCGGCCAGGAATTCCTGGACAACTACCTGCGCATCACGCGCCGGGCCAAGGCCGTGGTGGAGCGCGTCTTCGGCGGGGCCTGACCGGCTCCCGCCATGGCCAGGCGCGCGGCGAAGGCACGCAACGCCGCACGCTCGACCCGCTCGTCCGGGCCCGCTACCGTCACGGTCAGCTGGTCGCCCGGGCCAGTCTATGGCCGCCTCGCCGACGCGGACGGACTCTCGTAAGCGGACGCCTGGGTGGGCGCCAATAGGGTTGAGGCCATGCGTATATGGTTGATGCGGGCCCTGCTGGCACTCGGCTGGTGCGGCCTGCTGGTGGGGATCACCGGAATCGTGCTGTACTCCAGGGGATGGCGG
>NZ_JARWRU010001192.1 GCF_029867845.1 Nocardia farcinica
CCCCAATCCCTTCCGCGCGGGGGGGCCCGGGGGGGTGTGTATATACATCCTGCCCGCCCCCCCCCGCCCCGGGGGTTCCGGGGGGGCCGGCTCCCCGGGGTGGCCGCTGTCACACCGGTCCGGCCGGACCGTCTCCACGGGGCCTACTCGGCGCGCGTCCTCAGCGCGCGTCGGTCGCGCCGCCCGCCTCGGCCCGCCGCTCGGCGCGGTCGCGGTCGAGCTCGTCGTCGAGCTCGCGACGACGGCCGAACAGCAGCGCGTAGACCAGCGCGCCGAGCACCCCGCCGATCAGCGGGAACAGCACGAACGCCCACACCTGGCCGCCCGCGCCGTCCTGGTAGAAGGCCACGCCGAGGCTGCGCGCCGGATTGACCGAGGTGTTGTCCACCGGGATCGAGATCAGGTGGATCACCGCCAGGGTGACGCCGATGGACAGGCCGGCCAGCGGCACGTCGGAGAGCTGGTCGGTGGAGCCGAGCACCACGAACACCAGGATCGCGGTGAGCATGACCTCCACGATCACCATGGCCGCGAAGCCGTAGCCGTCCTGGACGACGACCTCGCCGAGCGGGCCGGTGGCGGCCGAGGGGCTGTACCTGCCCCACCCGTTGGCGCCGAGCCCGTCGGACGCGCGATCGTAGGAGGGCAGGTTCTTGGCCAGCGCGAAAAGCACCAGACCGGCCAGGAAGGCGCCGATCAGCTGGGCCACGATGTAGCCCGCCGCGTTGACCGCCGAGACCCGCCCGAGAATCAGCTGCCCGACCGTGACCGCGGGATTGACATGGCATCCCGAGAGCGGACCGATCGAGTAGACCAGAAACATGAGCGTCAGACCGAAGGCCAGCGCGACGCCGAGCGCCCCGACCCGCTCCCCCGCCAGCACCGCGGTGCCGACGCCGCCCATCACCAGCGTGAAGGTGCCCAGCCCCTCCGCCGCCCATTTCTTTCCGTCGGGAATCGGCCGGTTCTCGGCGAATTCCTCCGCTACTTCCTGCGCCGTCGGAGACATACAGACACACCTTCCGCCATCTCGAGCCGTTTGCTACCGCTGTGCCAGGACGAGGTACTGCCGGAACGTTCCTCCTGGAAAGCTACGCCAGGCAGGTGCCGGTAACAACGACCTCGACCGAAGGCGATTTCGTGTGCCGCCGCGAGGGCTGGTACCCTCGACCTTCGGTATGGCGTGACCCGATCTCCCGGAGTTTCGCCGTCGCGAGACTTCTCGAAGCAACCATCCAGCGACAGGAACACGAGGAACAGGCGTGGCCAACATCAAGTCCCAGGTGAAGCGGATTCGCACCAACGAGGAAGCGCGCAAGCGCAACCAGTCGGTCAAGTCCGCGCTGCGCACGGCTATTCGCAGCTTCCGCGAGGCCGCCGCGGCCGGCGACAAGGAGAAGGCTGCCGAGCGTCTGCAGTTCGTGAGCCGCAAGCTCGACAAGGCCGCCTCCAAGGGCGTCATCCACGCCAACCAGGCCGCGAACAAGAAGTCGGCGCTGGCGCTGGCCTTCAACAAGCTCTGATCTGCCGGTCCCGCACGCCGGGACCGTGTGACACCTGACGCAGCCGCCGTGGCCTCGACGACCACGGCGGCTTTTGTCGTGCCCGTCTTCCGCGACGGCGGTCGCCCGTGCCCGCGCGGTCGCTGTGCCCTGTTCACCCGGGGTCGCTACGATTCCGCGCATGGTAACCGTCTATGCGAATCAGACCGTGGTCAGAGCAGAGGACCTGCCGGATGTGATCCGGGCCGCCGACGTGCTGGGAATCGGCCTGCGCATCGAGAACGTCATGGTTCCCGACGACGAGGGTGGCTACTCGGCCGAGTGGATCGTCACCAGGGAAGACGAGATCCCGGTGTACGAGGAGTGGGACGGCCGTGTCGACGAGTCCGAGCTGACCGAGGAGGAGGCGGAGCTGGTCGCATCCGCTGCCGGCGAGTGAGCGCCTCGCACTGACGGCGACGCCCGCCGATCGACGGCGGGCTCGATTCCGATCCCGGCGGGTCCGTCCGGCACGGACCCGAGCGGATCTCTCGTCAGCCCGCGGCGCGCAGGTCCAGAATGCGGCCGAGGGCGTGCTCGAGGGCGTAGCCGGAGTCGGCCGCCCCGCCCTTCACATCGGCGTTCAGGGTGGCCACCACTCGCAGCGCCGCGCCGATGGCTGCCGGGTTCCAGCCACGGGCCTGCGCCTGCGCCTTCTTCACCTTCCACGGCGGCATGCCGAGTTGCTGCGCCAGCGCGAACGGGTCGCCGCGGCCCGCCGACCCGACCCGGGCGATGGTGTGCACCGAGTCGGCCAGCGCGTCGGCGAGCAGCACATGCGCCACCCCTCGGTCGGTGGCCCAGCGCAGCGCCTCCATCGCGCCCGCCCGGTCACCGGCCACCGCGAGGTCGGCGACCTCGAAACCGGTCACCTCGGCCTTGCCCGAGTAGTACCGCCGCACCGCCGCCACGTCGACCTTGCCGCCGGTGTCGGCGACCAGTTGCGAGCAGGCCGCGGCCAGTTCCCGCAGTTCCGAGCCGACCGCTTCCAGCAAAGCCTGCACCACCTCGCCCGAGACCCGCACCCCCGCCGCGCGGAACTCCGCGCGCACGAACTCCACGCGCTCTGCGGCCTTGGTCAGCTTGGCGCAGGGGTGCACGACCGCGCCCGCCTTCTGCAGCGCGGGCGCCATCGCCTTGGCCCGCCCACCACCGGAGTGCAGCATCACGAGCACGACGCCCTCGGGGGGATCCGCGGCCGCGTCGGTGATCAGTCCGACGGCTTCCTTGCCCGCCTCGGCGGCGGCCTCGAGGATGATGACCCGGTCCTCGGCGAACAGGGAGGGGCTGAGCAGTTCGGCGAGTTCCGCGGTGCCGGAGTCGCCGGCCCGTCGCCGGTCCACCGGAACCGCGTCGGGATCGGGCGCCGCCGCCCGCACCGCCGAGACGATGGAGGACACCGCACGTTCGATCAACAGCTCTTCCTCGCCGAGGACGAGGTGTACCGATGCCGGCCGTTCGCTCACCCGGCCGATCCTACGGACCCCGGCCCGCGGCCGGCATCGACCGGGTCCGGCGGATCAGCAGGAC
>NZ_JARWRU010001193.1 GCF_029867845.1 Nocardia farcinica
CCACCGGCTCGGCGGCTATGATCCCCTCGGTGGAGCCGTAGCGCGACCGGGGGCCCAGCCGCGCCCCGGTGGGCGGCATGTGCTTGTCCGCGCCGGCGCGCCAGCGCGCCAGCGCGTCGGCGGGGGTGCGCCAGTGCACGGCGGCGGCCTCCGAGGTGGCGCCGTCGGCGCGCTGGCCCTCCGGGAGCGCCGCGACGAAGAAGCGGGTGTCGTAGCGGCGCGGCTCGATCACCGGGGTGATCCAGTTGGCCCACGGACGCAGCAGGTCAGCGCGCAGCACCAGCTTCTCCCCGGCCAGGAAATCCGCGAGCGAGAGTTCGCGCTTCTCCAGCGCGGCGCGGCCGTCGCGATAGGCGGCGGTGTCGCCGACGACGGTGCAGGCGGTCGGCCCGGCCAGCAGGACGCCGCACTCCTCGAAGGTCTCCCGCACGGCCGCGCAGACCAGCGCCTTGGCCCGCGGCGCGGTGGTGTCGAAGGCCCGTGCCCACCAGTCCGGGTCCGGTCCGGCCCAGGCGATGTCGGCGGTCGCGTCCGAGGCGTCGACGCCGCCGCCGGGGAAGACCGTCACGCCCGCGGCGAACGCCATGGCCTTCACGCGGCGCTGCAGGAAGACTTCTGGTCCGGTCCGGCCGTCGCGCAGCAGCATGACGGTCGAGGCATCGCGCGGCGCCGGGGCCTCGGACGGCGCGGCGGGCGCACCGCCCGGAGTTGGGACATTCGCCGAATTCGTCTCACTCACTCCAGCACCATAACCCGGCGGGGCGCGGAACTCAGCGGGTGCGGTGCCTGCCCGCCCGCCTCGCCCGGCGCGCGAACCAGCGACCGTCGATCTTGTCCAGCGCGATCGACTGCCGGAACGCCTCGCTGAGATTGTCGGAGGTGAGCACGTCCTCGAGCAGACCCTGCGCAACCACCTGGCCCTCGTTGATGAGCAGGGCGTGGGTGAAGCCGGGCGGGATCTCCTCCACATGATGGGTCACCAGCACGATGGCGGGCGCGTCCGGGTCGGCGGCCAGGTCGCCCAGACGCTCCACCAGTTCCTCGCGCCCGCCGAGATCCAGGCCGGCGGCCGGCTCGTCGAGCAGCAGCAGTTCGGGGTCGGTCATCAGCGCGCGGGCGATGAGCACCCGCTTGCGCTCGCCCTCGGACAGGGTGCCGTAGGTGCGGTCGGAAAGATGTTCGGCGCCCAGGCTTTCCAGCATGTCCACCGCGCGGTCGGTGTCCATCTCGTCGTAGTGCTCACGCCAGCGGCCGAGCACCGCGTAGCCGGCGGAGACCACGAGATCGAGCACCTTCTCGTCGCGCGGCACCCGCCCGGCCAGGGCCGCCGAGGACAGGCCGATGCGCGGGCGCAACTCGTTGACGTCCACCCGGCCGAGGGTTTCGCCGAGCAGGTTGGCCGTGCCCGAGGTGGGGTGCACCTCGGCCGCGGCGATACGCATCAGGGAGGTCTTGCCCGCGCCGTTCGGGCCGAGCACGACCCAGCGTTCGTCGAGCTCGACCTGCCAGGAGACGGGTCCGACGAGTGTGCGTCCAGAGCGTCGGACGGTCACGTCGGTGAAATCGATGAGCAGATCGGGATCCGGTTGCGGCACGCGCTCCATCTTGGCCCAGATCGCGGCGGAACGAGTGACCGACCCTCACCAGGTGTCGGACGGAACACCGATCACGGTCAGCGAGCCCGGGGCGATCTCGGTGAATCCCGCGTCCCGCACCGCGATCGCGGCGCCATCGGCGACCCGCGCCGACAGCGCGCGCCAGCGCTGTGCGTCGGCCTCGCGCACCGAGCAGGCGAACCCGCGCTCGGCCCAGGCGCGAGCGCGCTCGACATCCATCGCGCCCGCCAGCAGCATGCTCGCGTGCCCGACCTGCGCGGCCGCCTTGCCCAGCGACATGCCGAGCGACGAATTCACCCACAACACGGGCAGATCGGGGTCGGGCGGGCCCGGCTCGTCGTGCTCGAGATCGGTGCCGCCGATCTGGAGCCTGCGGATGCGGGGATCGACCTCGCCGACCGGGCAGGGCACGAACGCCCGCGCCTGCGCGCCACCCGCCTCGACGGTCACGCCCTCGACCTCGTTCGCGGCGAGCCATTGCGCGCCGCGCGCCCGCCGCGCCACCTTGCGGATACGGGCCCGCTTCCACGCCAGATAGCGCCGTTCCCACGGGCCGCCCGCGCCGACCCGCTCGTCCAGGCACAGCGCCACCACCGCGCTCGCCGCGGCGGCCAGCAGGGCGCTGCGCGGCGGCGGATCGACCTTCGGCAGGTGCAGCACCATCTGCATGGCCTGCACCAGGGCGGGATCGCCGGGATCGCCCGCGCCGCCGTAGCCTTCGGCCAGCACTGCGTGCCTGGCCGGGAAATCCGTCCGCCCGACGGCGGTATCGGCCGCGCTGTCGAGTTCGGGGCCGCCGGTCATCGCACCAGCGGGACCCGGCGCACCCCGCCGTCACGGGCGTCGGCGGCCTCGACCTCGTCCCTGGTGACGCCGAGCACGAACAGCACCGCGTCCAGGTAGGGGTGCGAGAGCGCGGTGTCGGCGACCTCGCGCAGCGCGGGCTTGGCGTTGAAGGCGACGCCGAGCCCGGCGGCGTTGAGCATGTCGATGTCGTTGGCGCCGTCGCCGACCGCGACCGTCTGCTCCATCGGCACGCCCGCCTCGGCGGCGAACTTGCGCAGCGCGGTCGCCTTGGCGGCGCGGTCGACGATCTCGCCGACCACCCGGCCGGTGAGCTTGCCGTCGACGATCTCGAGGGTGTTGGCCCGCACGAAGTCCAGTTCCAGATCGTGCGCCAGCGGCTCGATGACCTGGCGGAAACCGCCGGACACTACGCCGCACTTGAAGCCGATACGGCGAAGCGTACGGATGGTGGTGCGCGCGCCGGGGGTCAGCTCGATGCGTTCGGCGACCTCGTGGATCACCGACTCGTCGAGGCCCTCCAACGTCGCCACCCGCTGCCGCAGCGATTCGGCGAAGTCGATCTCCCCGCGCATGGCCGCCTCGGTGACCTGGCGGACCTGCTCCTCCACCCCGGCGTGCGCGGCCAGCATCTCGATGACCTCACCCTGGATGAGGGTGGAATCCACATCGAAGGTGATCAGCCGCTTGGCCCGGCGCGAGAGCCCGGCCCGCTCCACGGCCACGTCGATCTGCTCGTCCACGGCCACCTCGGCCAGCGCGGTGCGCAGCCGGGAATCGGTGTCGGCGCCGGTGTCGGTGGCGGTGACCATCAGCTCCATGCCGGTCACCGGGTAGTCGGCGATGCCGCGGATGGTGTCGATATTGGCGCCGAGCGCGGCCAGCTGCCTGGACACGGCGCTGAAGGCGCGGGCGGTGATGGGGGCGCCGAGCACCACCACGGCGTGCGTGGACATCGGCGGGCGGCCGATCTGCGCCCCCACCACCACGCCCCCCGTCATGCCGACGGTGCTCATCCCCTCCTCCACCTCGTCCTCCAACGACTCGGGGTCGTTCGGGCAGGTGACCAGCACCCCGAGGGTGAGCCTGCCGCGGATGACGACCTGCTCGACGTCGAGCAGACTGACCTCGTGCCGGGACATGGCCGTGAGGAGCACGGAAGTCACACCGGGCCGGTCGGGTCCGGTGACGGTCACGAGAACGGTGGTGTCGGCCACGGCGGTGCGCTCCTGGTCTTTCGGGTCGTCACACGAGTGTGCACCCGCTGGAGACCAGCGGGTGCACACACTCATCGGATCAGCTCTTGGTGAGCGCGGGTGCTTCCGCCTCGGCGGCGTGCTTACCCGAGCCCCAGCCGACGTGCGCCTCGGCACGCATCCGCTCGATCATGTGCGGGTAGTGCAGCTCGAAGGCCGGACGCTCGGACCGGATGCGCGGCAGCTCGTAGAAGTTGTGCCGCGGCGGCGGGCAGGTGGTGGCCCACTCCAGCGAGTTGCCGAAGCCCCACGGATCGTCCACGGTCACGACCTGGCCGTACCGGTAGCTCTTGAACATGTTCCACAGGAACGGCAGCATCGAGGCGCCCAGCACGAACGCGCCGATCGTGGAGATCGTGTTCAGCAGGGTGAACCCGTCGGAGGGCAGGTAGTCGGCGTAGCGGCGCGGCATGCCGTCGTTGCCGAGCCAGTGCTGGGCCATGAAAGTCAGGTGGAAGCCGACGAAGGTGGTCCAGAAGTGCCATTTCGCCAGCCGCTCGTCGGCCATCCCGCCGGTGATGTTCGGGAACCAGAAGTAGTCGTGGATTAGGTTTACGTGTTCGCTGACGGGGGCGGAGGGGACGTAGCCGGGGAGTCCG
>NZ_JARWRU010001194.1 GCF_029867845.1 Nocardia farcinica
CCCCCGCGGGCCGGGGCGGGGGCGGCCGGCCGCCCCCTCCCCCCGCCCGCCCGCGCGGCACACCCCGCGCCCCCCCCCCCCCGCACCCGGCGTGGGGGGGGGGCCCGGACTCGTTCGTATCGGCGCTACAGGCGGGCGCCCTTTTCGAGGTTGCACTGGCGGCAGAGCGATTGGAGGTTGTTGACGCTGGTGGCGCCGCCGCGGCTGAGCGGGATGATGTGGTCGAACTCCAGATAGTTCGCGGCGCCGCACTGGCCGCACTTGCCGCCGTCGCGTTGGAAGACCTCGGCGCGGACGTGTTGCGGGATGGCGCGGGTGTCGCCTTGGCCGGGCGCGAGGACGAGGCGTTCGGCGACGCGACGGGAAAGGGACTCCGGTCATCGGGTCGGGGATCTCGCAGGCCGTCCTACGGTGGGACCAGGTTCTCTTTTTGTCCCCGACCTGGTCATTTGTGGCCGATTTCGATTGATCCACTTCTACTACAGCTCGTAGTGTTCGGCTCATGTGGATCATCGCCGTCGTCGCCCTCGTCAGCTGCCTGACCATCACGGTCGGCTTCGCCATCGGAATCCCGGAGTGATCGGGGTCGGGTAGCCGGACCGGGATCGGCAGCCGCGTCGAGGGTCGTTTACGCGTCGCGGGGTCGGCGCCGCGTACGGCCCGCGCGACCACGGTCCCCGCGGGACGGCTTCCTCGCCTGTTCAGCGGGTGACCGCGGCAGGTCCGGCGCGGAACTCCGATCCGGTCCGGGAGCTCCGGTGACGCGCGGCCGCCCTGGCCGATGTGCGCGATCCGTTGAGCGAGTTCGCTTGTGGCTCATAGCGTTGGAAGGATGTGGAGCATCGGAGTTCTGGCCCTCGTGAGTTGTGTCGTCATCGCACTCGGGTTCGCCGTCGGGCTGCCGCGGGACTGACGGCACACCGCCGACCGAGCCGAATCACGCTGTGCCGCGGCGCTTTCTGTGCCGCAGCGCTTTCTGTGCCGCGGCGCTTTCTGTGACGCAGCGCTTTCTGTGACGCAGCGCTTTCTGTGCCGCAGCGCTTTCTGTCGTGCGGACGGCGGACACGCGCGGCCGGTTCGGTGCCGGTGCGCGTAACGGGCGCAGCGGCACCCGGTGGAGCCACCCGGTCCACTGCCCGGCCTGATCGGCGATGCTCGCGCGGCCGCGTCGGTCTCCTGCGCGCGCGGCCGCCCGAACCTCCCCGGCCCGCAGCTCGGTGCGGTATGAACGAGTCGACTGGGCGATCGGACGGGATGTGGAGATGACAGCGGAGACGACGGGCGCACGGGTGCTCGAGGCGGTCGACGACGTGGTGGCCGAGCGGCTGGCGGCGGCGCTGCGGTGCGCGACCGTCTCAGCGGGTGAAGACGGTGTGCCCGAGGATGCCGTCGACGGAGCCGAGGCGGAGTTCGTCCGGCTGGCCGAGCACCTCGAGGCCTCCTTTCCGCGGGTGCACGCCGAACTGGAACTGCTGACCTTCGGCCACAGCAGGCTCTATCGCTGGCCGGGGGTGGAGCCGGAGCGGGTGTCGGCGATCCTGCTCGCCCATCAGGACGTGGTGCCCGCGGCGGGCGAGGGGTGGACGCATCCGCCGTTCGCGGGCGTGGTGGACGAGGAGTTCGTCTGGGGGCGCGGGGCGATCGACGACAAGAGCAGGATGGTCGCGCTGCTGGAGGCCGTTGAGGCCGCGCTGACGGCGGGCATCCGCCCCAGGCACACGATCTACCTGGCGTTCGGTCACGACGAGGAGGTGTTCGGGGACGCGGGGGCGGTGCGGATGGCCGAGCACCTGCGGGCGGCGGGGGTGCTGGCCGATCTGCTGCTCGACGAGGGCGGGGTGATCACCCAGGGCGTGGCCGACGGAGTGGATGTGCCGGTGGCCTCGATCATGGTGGGCGAGAAGGGTTATGCCACCGTGCGGCTGTCGGTGCGTGAGGTGGGCGGGCATTCCTCGATGCCGGGCAGGCAGACCGCGGTGGGGCGGCTGGCGCGGGCGGTGGCGCGGGTGCAGGACCGGCCGATGCCGCTGCGGGTGCCCCCGGTCACCGCCGACATGCTGGCCCGGTTGCGGGCGGTGATGCCGCCGGCGCGGCGAGCGCTGCTGCGCTTCGCGGGGGCGGCGGCTCCGCTGGCGGCGCGGGTGATGGCGGGGCGGCCGCAGACCGAGGCGCTGGTGCGCACCACCACCGCGCCCACCGTGATCCGCGGCGGGGTGAAGGCCAATGTGCTGCCCCAGCACGCCGAGGCGATGATCAACTTCCGCATCCTGCCAGGGGATTCGGTGGACGGGGTGCTCGAGCACTGCCGTCGGGTGATCGGCGATCCCGGGGTGAGCGTCGAGCTGGTCGGCATGGCCTCGGAGCCCTCGCGGGCGGCGGCGCCCGGTCCGGCCTTCGAGCTGGTGGCGCGGCTGGCGCGCGAGGTGGTGCCCGGCGTGGCGGCCACCAGCGGCCTGGTGCCCGGCGCGACGGATTCCCGGCACTACGACGGCCTCGCGCGCACGCGCTGCAACTTCGCGCCGGTGGTGCTGACCGAGGCCGACCTGGCCACCATCCACGGAACCGATGAGCGGATCTCGCGACTGAACTACGCTCGCCTCATCGAGTTCGACCGGCGGCTGATCCAGGAGCTCGCGGCCGGTCCGATCGGAGAGGAACTGCGGTGAGCCGGACGAAGGAAGACGCGTTCGAGGGCAGGGGCGGCCGGATCTTCTGGCGCGCCTGGCTTCCCGATGGGTCGGCGCGCGCGGTGGTCGTGCTCGTGCACGGCGTCGCCGAGCACTCGGGCCGCTACGCCCACGTGGGCGAGGCGCTGGCGGGCACCGGGTACGCGGTGTACGCGCTGGACCACATCGGGCACGGCCGCTCCGGCGGGCACCGGGCCAACCTCGACTCCGTCGACGGCGCGGCCGACAATGTCGAGCAGCTGCGCTCGATCGCCGAGCAGCAGCACCCCGGCGCGCCGGTCTTCCTGCTAGGCCACTCGATGGGCAGCCTGATCGTGCTGTACCTGGCGACCCGCGCGCCGATCGAGGTGGCCGGGCTCGTGCTGTCGGCGCCGCCGCTGGACATCCCGGTGGGCAACCCGTTGCAGCGGGTGTTCGCGCCGGTGCTGAGCAAGCTCACCCCGAACCTGGGCGTGCTGCAGCTCGACTCCTCGACCATCAGCCGCGACCCGGCCGTGGTGGCCGCCTACGACAACGATCCGCTGGTGTTCCGCGGCAAGCTCCCGGCCCGCACGGGCGCGGAGATCCTGGCCACCACCGAGACGGTGAAGGGCAGGCTGGCCGCGCTCACCGTGCCGACGCTGGTGCTGCACGGCACCGCCGACGCCCTGGCCGCGCCGTCGAGCTCGGACATGCTAGAGCGTGGCGCGGGCGCGAAGGATCTCACCGTGATCCGCTACGACGGCCTCTACCACGAGGTCTTCAACGAGCCCGAACGCGACACCGTGCTGGCCGACGTGCAGCGCTGGCTCCAGACGCATCTGCCCGCCCAGTAAGCTGCCCGCATGGCTTCCACATCCGACGCCTCGATCGCGTTCGTCCGCGCGTCCTGGCACAGCGGCATCGTCGGCAAGGCGTTGGAGGGTTTCACCGCCGAAGCGGGCCGGTTGGGCTTCGACACCGAGCGCGTCGACGTGTTCGAGGTGCCCGGCGCCTTCGAGATCCCGCTGCACGCCCAGCGCCTGGCCCGCACCGGTCGCTACGCGGCGATCGTCGGCGCGGCCCTGGTCGTCGACGGCGGCATCTACCGGCACGATTTCGTGGCGGGCGCGGTGGTGGACGGGTTGATGCGGGTGCAGCTGGACACCGACGTCCCGGTGTTCTCGGTGGTGCTCACCCCGCACCACTTCCACGAGCACAGCGAGCACGTGGACTACTTCACCGAGCACTTCGTGAAGAAGGGCGCGGAGGCGGCGCGGGCGGTGGCGGGCACGCTCGCTTCCCTGAGCACGCTGCCCACCGCCTGATCCACCGCCCCCCGTCGCCGGCGGAGGCCTGGTCAGGCCAGGTGCAGCACGGCGAAGACCGCGCGATGGTCGGAGCCGGGGATGTCGACGCTCTCCGCGTGCCCGGCCCCGCCGTCGGCGACCAGCACGTGGTCGATGCCGATGACCGGCCCCCAGGGTCGATCGTTCGGCCAGGTCGGCATCGGACCCGCGCCCGCCAGTTCGGCGGCGGAGTCCCATCGTCCGGCCAGCAGGTCGCGGAACAGGGCGTGATCGCGGGTGGCGTTGAAGTCGGCGCCGACCACGGCAGGCCCGGTCTGCGCGTCGAGGATCTCCCGGACCCGGCGCATCTCGGCGCTCCACACCGGGAAGTTCGCCGTCGGCGGCACCGGGTGGAAATCGTAGATCGTGATCGGGCCCCGCTGCGGGTGCTCCATGACGGCGGCCAGGTTGTTCAGCTCGAAGCCGTCGAACCGCACGGTGTCGCGCAACGGGTAGCGACTGTAGATGCCGGTGCCGCCGCCCCCGTACCTGGGCTCGAGATAGTGATAGGGCAGTTCGGCGGCCAGCGCTGCCGTCAGCCGGGGCTCGATCTCCTCGGTCAGTTCCTGCACGGTGAGCACGTCGACGCGACGGGCATCGACGTGCTGGGCCACCGCGATCACGTCGGCCTCGCCGAAGAGCAGATTCGATTGCATGACGCGGATTTCCGTGCCACCGGCGGCGTGGCCGTCGGGCACGAAGATCGGCAACTGAGTCCAGGCCACCGCGACCGTCACGACAGCGGCCACCACGGCGCTGCGCCAGCCGCGCGCGATCAGGAACAGCAGCAGCGCCACCACCGCGGCGAGCATGAGATAGGACGCCCCCGAGGCGGCGAGAGACAGGATCTCCGACCGCCA
>NZ_JARWRU010001195.1 GCF_029867845.1 Nocardia farcinica
GCACCCTGGTGACCGGCGATCTGGCGCCGAGGCGCGAACTCGGGCCCGCGATCCTGGCCGGGGTGCGGGCCGAGGTGGCCGCGATGCGCGCCGCGGACGTCCGGCGGCTGCTGGTGATCAGCGCGGGCGCTCTGCGCACCGTGCCCGGTGACAGCCTGGCGATGCGGATGGTGCTGAAGCCGTTGGTGGGGTTCGCGTTCCGGCAGCACTACGCGGACCTGCGGGTGATGGAGGACGTGGTGACCGCGTCCGGGCTGGAGTGGACGATCGTGTGCCCGCCGAGGCTCACCGACGGTCCGTATACCGGGCGGGTGTGGCAGCGCGTCGGCGACGCCGAACGATACGGCCAGGCCTTGTCGCGTGCCGATGTGGCCGGATTCCTGCTGCGGGCGGCGTCCGACCGGGCGTTGATCGGCGAGACGGTGTACATCGGCCAGGAGAAGTACATCGGCCAGGAGAAGACGGACCGGTGAGGTGGCGGGCGGTCGCCGGACAGAATCGCCCTGATCGGAAGAATTCACCCGGTCACCGCGGCCGGGCAGGATGCTCGTCATGAGCTATGGCCCGTTCGAACAGACCTACGCCGCCGCGCAGGACCGCTACGAGAAGATCCCCTACCGCCGCACCGGCACGTCCGGTCTCGACCTGCCCGCCTTCTCCTTCGGCCTGTGGCAGAAGTTCGGTACCGACTACCCGTACGAGACGCAGCGCGAGATCATCCTGCACGCGTTCGATCTGGGCATCAGTCATTTCGACAACGCCGACCGCTACGGCCCGCCGCACCGCGCCGCCCAGCAGAATTTCGGCCGCGTTCTCGCCAAGGACCTCGCCCCCTACCGTGACGAGCTGATCCTGTCGACCAAGGCGGGCAACCCGATCGGCCCCAGCCCGTATCTCAAGGGCGGCTCCCGCAAGTCGATCCTCACCTCGCTGGAACACAGCCTGCGCGACCTCGGCACCGACTACGTCGACATCTTCTACCACCACAGCCCCGACCTCGCCACGCCGCTGGAGGAATCCGTCGGCGCCCTGGTCAGCGCCGTCCAGCAGGGCAAGGCCCTCTACGTCGGCATCTCCAACTACGACACCGAGCGCACCCACGAGGCCGCCGAACTGCTGCGCGCCGCGGGCGTGCCGCTGCTCATCCACCAGGCCCGTTACTCCATCTACGACCGCCGCCCCGAGCGCAACGGTCTGCTCGGGACCGCCGCCGACGACGGCTTCGGCGTCATCGTCTACTCGCCGCTGGCCCAGGGCCTGCTCACCGACAAGTACCTGGAGACCATCCCCGACGGCGCTCGCGCGGTGAACAGCGCCTTCCTGTCGCCCAGCCAGATCGACGACACCTACCGCAGGCGCACCGCCGAACTCGCCAAGATCGCCGAAGCCCGCGGCCAGAGCCTGGCCCAGCTGGCCCTCCAGTGGGTCCTGCGTCGTCCCGAGGTCACCTCCGCCCTCATCGGCGCCAGCTCCACCGCCCAGCTCGACCACAACCTCCAGGCCCTGAACTTCCCCGAGTTCACCGCCGACGAACTGGCCCTCATCGACGAGCACGGGGTGCACGGCACGGGCCTCGGCCTCTGACCCGTCCCCGTCCCGATCGGCGGACCGGGACCGATCGCCGGTTCCGGCCCGTCAATTCTCGCCAACGGCCGTCAGGCGCCGTTCGGCAGGAATCGGGGCACATGCCACCGCCGCGGCAGCGTGCCGTAGGACGTGAATGGTCACGTCGATACGTGGTGCCTGCTGTCGACGCGGTGAGGGCGACGCGGTGAGCTGGAGGGCGGGCGGACGGGTGTGCGCTCGGACGTGGCGCCGCGGTCCGGTCAGGGTTTGCGGGCGACGGCGGCGTAGCCGGGCAGTTTGCGGTCGTAGGACTTCGGCGGTTCGACTCCGGTGGGCCGCCAGCGGTGGATCGGGACGATGCCGGGCTCGACCAGCTCCAGGTCGGAGAAGAAGCGGGCGATGGAGTCCTTGTCGCGCGGTTCGATGGGGATGCCGCCCTGCTGGTAGGCGTTGACCGTCCTCGCCACGCCCTCCGGGTCGGCGTCGGCGGAGAAGTGGGTCATCACCAGGTGGGAACCGGGGGCGAGCGGCTCGAGCAGGGTGGCGATGATGTCGTAGATCCGTTCACCGGTCACGAAGTGCGCCAGCGCGATCACGCTGAGCGCCACCGGCTGGGAGAAGTCGAGCGTGTCACGCAGTTGCGGGGCGTCGAGGATCGACCGGGGCTCGGTGATGTCGGCGTGCAGGTACTCGGTGCGGCCCTCCGGGGTGCCGACCAGCAGTGCCCTGGCGTGGGCGAGCACGATCGGGTCGTTGTCGGCGTACACCACGCGCGCGTCGGGCGCGATCTCCTGGGCGACCTGATGCAGATTCGGTTCGGTCGGGATTCCGGTTCCGATGTCGAGGAACTGCCGGATGCCCCGCTCGGCGAGAAACCGGATCGCGCGGTGCATGAACTCCCGGTTGGTCCTGGCGAGCAGGCGCACGTTGGGAATGGACTGCTCGATCTGCTCGGCGGCCGCGCGATCGGCTTCGTACCAATCCTTTCCGCCGAGGAAATAATCGTAGATCCGAGCCGAATGTGGCTCGTTCTGGCGCAGATCCACGATGCTGATACCGTCCGGCACGGCCACTCCTCGCTACGAAACTCTCACTGCGCCTTGAGGTTACATCCTTCACCCGCGGACGGCTGACTCCGCGGATGCCACGATACCGCCGAGCAGGCCGCGGTGGGGCCGATCCGCCCTCGGCCCGTACTCGGCGGCGGGCCGTGCCCGCCGGAGCCGGTCGCGCTCCCCGGATGGGATCGGTCGTCCGCCCGGTGGCCGGGGACGAGGTCGTGACACGGGAATGGACGGGTGTCCGTATCGGGCGTGAGACCTCGGGGCATGATTCGGCCGTGTATCGGAAAAATATTGTGCGGTAGCGCGATTCGTCGTTCCGAGGTCGAGGTCGGCGCTGCGGGGAGAGCCGTGGCATGTGAGGATGGCCGGCATGTTCGTTTCGGAAAGCATGTTCACCCGAAGCCGCCCGCACGGGCGGGGCACGCGTTGGCAGGCCGCCATGGCGGTCGCCCTGTTGGCGGGCTCCCTGGGGGCGGTCGGCGCCGGTCCGGCCGCGGCCGAGCTCGGTGACCGGCCGCAGGTGCTCGCGCACCGAGGCCTGGCACAGACCTTCTCCCTCGACGGCGTCGACGCCGACACCTGCACCGCCGAGCGCATCGATCCCCCCACGCACCAATTCCTGGAGAACACCGTCGACGGGATGCGGGCCGCTTTCGAGGCGGGCGCGGACCAGGTGGAGTTCGACGTGCACTGGACCGCCGACGGTCAGTTCGCCGTCTTCCACGACTGGACGCTGGACTGTCGCACCAACGGCACGGGCACCACCAGGGACCACACGATGGACGAGTTGCGCGGACTCGACATCGGCTACGGCTACACCGCAGACGGCGGGAAGACCCATCCGTTCCGGGGCAAGGGCGTCGGCCTCATGCCCTCGCTGGACGAGGTGCTCGCCGCCTTTCCGACCGAATCGCTGCTGATCCACATCAAGAGCAGCGATGCGGACGAAGGCGCGGCGCTGGCGGACCGGCTCGCGGAGGAGGATCGGGAACGGCTCACCGTCTACGGCGGGGACGAGCCGATCGCCGCCCTGCGCGAACGGCTGCCGGACCTGCGGGTGATGTCCAAGCAGATCATGCTGGAATGTCTCGCCCCCTACGAGGTCGCGGGGTGGACGGGCGCGATCCCGGACGCCTGCCGCAACACCCAGCTGCACATTCCCGAGGGCTACACGCGACTGCTCGCCGGCTGGCCGGACCGGTTCGCCGAGGACATGGCCGGGGTGGATGCCAGGATCGTGCTGGTGGCCGGCTCGGGCGGTTTCTCCGAGGGCTTCGACACCCCCGAATCACTCGACCGGCTCCCCGCCGGATTCACCGGTCTCGTGTGGACGAACCGGGTGGACGTCATCGCCCCGCTGCTCGACTGAGCCACCGCGACGCGCGCCACCGGCCGGTACGCGATGTCACCGGCCGGTGGGCTCCAACAGCTCGAACAGGCTGGAGAAACCCTGGTCGCCGTGGCCCGCGGCGACCCGCTCGGTCATCAGCGCGCGGACCTCACGCATCCTGACGGTGTCGATCCCGAGGGATTCGCGGTGCTCGACGAGGTCGTCCATCAGCGCCGACTGCACCGACAACGGGCCGAGGTCGGGCGGGTAGGCGCGGTCACCGACGGCCTCGCCGATGGCCGCGAGCAGGGGCGGGTAGCCGGTGAGGGAGTGGGCGAAGCGGGCGGCGAACTCGGCGGGATCGACTCCTTCCGCGCTGACCAGCCGGAGGGTGTGCAGGAAACCCATGAGGATCTCGTAGCCCATCGCGACCTGCGCCATGAACTCCACCGCGGCCAGGCCCGCGTCGGCGCCGTAGTAGGTGGGGGTGCCCAGCTCGCGCAGGACGGGCTCGGCGGTCTCGAACGCGGCCCCCGAACCGCTGAAGGGGAAGTTGAGTTCCGGCTTGCCGAGGTCGGGGGGATCGCCCATGATGCCGCCGTCGAGATAGGCGACGTCGTGCTGCTCGGCCCAGCGCTGGATCACGCGGGCCCGGCTCGGGGAGCCGCTGGTGACATTGACCAACGTGCGGCCCGCCAGCGCGTCACCGGTCGCGGCCAGGACGTCCTCGACCGCCTCGTAGTCCAGGACGCAGATCACCGTCAGCGGGCTCGCGGCGACCGCGGCCGCGGCGGTGCGGGCCCCCCTGGCCCCCGCCACCGCGCGCGGGGCGCCGCCACCCGCGGTGGGGTTCCAGACCGTGACGGGGTGGG
>NZ_JARWRU010001196.1 GCF_029867845.1 Nocardia farcinica
CCGCGCGCGGGGGGGCACCGCCCCGCGGCCGCCGCAAACGTTTGGCCCCGGGCGGCTTCCCTATCCCGGGGCAAAACGCGTCGCGGGTGTGGGCTCAACTCGTCTCCGGGACCCCGAATCCCATGTTCGAGTAGTCGACCCAGTTGTCCGAGCGCCAGGCGAAGCCGCGCACGTCGGAGCCGACGGCCACATTGGGCTGCACCTGGGCGATGAACACGATGGGCGATTCCTCCAGGTAGATCCGCTCGGCCGCGTTCCAGGCCAGACCCGCCTCGTCCGACAGCGCGTCCGGCAGGGCGTTGCCCGCGGCGAGCGCGTCGTAGAAGGGCTGATGTTCCCAGTCGGCGAAATTGTTCGTCGACCCCTTGGCGGTGTAGACGAGCAACTCGTACGGCGGGGTGAGGGTGATGGCGTAGTCGCGCAGGATGAACGCCTGGGAGGTGTGGTTGCTGCGCTGGGCGGCGAACTGCGCGGCGGGCATCTCGTCGATGGTGATGTCGAAGCCGGCCGCGCGGGCGGCGGTCTGGATCTGCTTGGCCGCGTCGAGCACGTCGGGTTCGGCCGCGCTCACCGCGAGGGTGAACTCGACGCCGTCGGGGAATCCTGCCTGCGCCAGCAGCTCTCGGGCCTTGCCCGGATCGTATGTGTAGCCGGGGAAACCCGCGTCGGTGTAGCCGGGGGCGTCGTTGAGCAGGAAGCCCTCGTTGTCGCGTTTGGCCAGGCCGCGATACACGTTCTCGATGATCTGCTGATAGGGGGTGGCGTAGGCCATGGCCTGGCGCACCAGCTTGTTGTCGAAGGGCGCCTTGTTGACCACCAACGGCATCATGATGAAGGTGTTCGGGTTGCCGACCTGCGGCACGGTGACAGCCGGGTCATCGGCCAGCGCGCCGAGGTCGGCCGGGGTGAGACCTTCGGCGAGGTCGGCGTCCCCGTTGCGGACCGCGTTGGCCCTGGTGCCCGCGTCGGCGACGATGCGCACGTTGATGGTCCGCACCGGCGGGGGTGTGCCGAAGAAGTCGTCGCGGGCGGTGAGCACCACCGAGGTGCCGGGCTGGAAGGAGGTCACCCGGTAGGGGCCGAAGCCGTGGTTCGGGTTCTCCGCCGACCAGGCCACCGCGTACGGGTCGTCCGGGGTGGCGTGCTCCTTCAGCAGTTTCGAGTCGAAGATGTGCCCGGCCAGGTCGGCCATGAGCGCCATGAAGGTGACGCCGAGGCCCGCGTTGGGCAGGGTGAACGACACCGTGCGGTCGTCGATCTTCTCGATCTGCTTCGCCGGATCGGTGATGGAGGGGTCCATGACGCCCGGCGAGACCGAGCGCGGGGAGGCGAATTTGCGTTCGAAGGACCAGAGCACGTCGTCGGCGGACAGCACGTTGCCTGCCGCGCTGATCGCCTCGCGCAGGGTGAAGGTGTAGGTCAGCCCGTCGGGGCTGACGGTGTAGGCGCTGGCCAGGTAGGGCTCGTAGGTGTAGACGTCCTGTTGCTGGACGCCGCGGCCCTGCGGGCTGTCGACGTAGGGTTTGCGCAGCAGGCCGGCGTGCAGGTTGTTGGCCTGCTCGTAGCCGCCGAAACCGTTGTCCACCGCCCACACGATGCCGGTGTCGGGAGCGACGACGGTCAGCACGCTGCCCGGCTCGCCCGCGCCGCCGGGACGGTTGGCGGGTTCGGCGCACCCGGTGGCGGCGACGAGGACGGCCAGCGCCCCCGCCAACGCCACCGGCAGGCGACGCCGGACGCCACGACGAATGTCGGACATGGGTGTCTCCGTAACTCTCGGGAGAAGACTTCTCGGGAAGGGACCGGATGAGTTCGCCGGTGTGTCAGCGGCCGGGGCCGCGGTTGAACAGCCGCTGTCCGACGGCGGTCACCACCACCACGGTCGCGGCCAGCGCCAGCGCCGGGAACAGCGCCGCCCACCAGCGTCCGGCCACCGCCGCGGCGGCGCCGGAGGCGATCATCGAACCCCATTCGGGGGTGGGGGGATTCAGGCCGACCCCCAGGAAGCCGAGGCCTGCGGTGAGCACGATGGCCGAGGCGAACACCAGGGAGGCGTTCTCCAGGGCGGGCCAGGAGGCGTTGGGCAGCACGTGCCGCACGATCACCGCGTACTCCGGCTCGCCGGAGATGCGGGCGGCGTCGAGATAGGCCTCGCCGCGCACCCGCAGCACCTCGGTGCGCACCAGCCTGGCCTGGTTGGGGGTGAGCACCACCGTCAGCGCCAGCGCCAGCGACAGCACCGAGGCGCCGAAGAAGGCGATCAGCACCAGGCCGATCACGATGGCCGGCACCGCCTGCACCAGGTCGATGGCGCGGGCCATGGCCCGGGGGGCCCCCCCCCCCCGGCGCCCCGGCCCCGCCGCCAAACCCCGCCCCCCCCCCCCCCCGACCCACCCGAGCGGGCCGCGCGACGACTCCTGCATGCCGACCAGCAGCCCGAGCAGGATGCCGACGGCGGTGGCCAGCACCGTGGTGAACAGCCCGATCATCAGGTTGTTGGTGGTGGCGGCGACGGTGCGGGAGAACACGTCCATGCCCGCGGAGTCGGTGCCGAACGGGTGGTCCCCGCCGGGTGAGAGGTCCGGCTTGGCGACCACGTCGATCGGGCTGAAGGGCACGAGGGCGGGCCCGGCCCCCGCGACGGCGACCACGAGCACGCCGAGGGCGGGCACGAGCCACCCGCACGCCCGGCGCAGCATCGCCGTCGCCGAGGCGCTCGTGGTCGTCGCCGATTCCTCGGTGGCCGTGATCGTCTCGGGGGTCGTGATCGTCTCGGGGGTCGTCGTCTCTTCGGGGGCGACACTCATGTCAGGCTCCTTCCACTCGGACGCCGGGTCGCCGCCGCGGGTCGAGCATCATGTTCACCACGTCGACGACGAAGAACACCAGCAGGGAGACCGCGGCGACGGTCAGCAGGAAGCCCTGCAGGGCGATGAAGTCGGCGCGGCCCACCGCCTGTACCGCGTACTCCCCCATCCCGGGCAGCGCGAACAGGCGCTCGATGATGACCGCGCCGCCGAGCATGAAGCCGAAGATGGTGCCGAACATGGCGACCGTCGGCGGCAGCGAGCGGCGGCCGATGCTCAGCATCACCATCGGCCGCGAGGCGCCCGCGGCGATGCGGAACTTGGTGGCCTGGGCGTCGGCGGCCTGCTGGGCGGAGCGGACGAACAACTTGAGCAGCATCGGCGCGTAGGCGATCACCAGCACCGCCACCGGCAGCCACAGATGCGACATCATCGACCGCAGCACGATGGTGTCGCGGGAGAGCACCGCGTCCAGCAGCGGCATGCCGGTGACGTGGGTGGGTGGGTTGAGCACCACGCTGTAGCGGCCGATCGGGGCGGGCGCCCAGTGCAGCAGCGTGTAGAAGACGAACACGCCGGCCACGCCGAGACAGAAGTCCGGGATGGCGCCCGCCGCCCTGGCGTAGCCGGCGATGGCGCGCGAGACCACGTTGCGCGGCCTGGCCACCACGAACAGGCCGAGGGCGAGGGTGAGCACGGTGGAGATCACCATCGCCAGCAGCGCCAGCTCGAGTGTCTCGGGCAACCGGCGGCCCATCTCGTCGAGGACCGGGGTGCTGTCCACGATGGAGTTGCCGAAGTCCAGGGTGAGGACGTTGCCGAGATAGCGGCCGAGCTGTTCGAGCAGACTGCCGTCGAGACCGAGCGAGGCGCGCGCCTCGGCGACCTGCTCGGGGGTCATGGGCTGACCGCCGGAGATGGTGGCGATCGGGTCGCCGGGGATCATGCGCACCACGAAGAACACTACGACCGCGAACAGGAACAGATGCACCGGCAACATGGCCAGCCTGCGCACCCACCAGCCGTGGGTGCGCCACAATTCGCCGCTCATGCCACCACCTCCGCGTGCCGTTCGGTGCGCTGGGCGGTGGTGCGATAGGCGTCGACCAGCTTGCGGGTGTAGGGGTGCTTGGAGCGGTGCAGCACGTCGGCGGTGGCGCCGCGTTCGACGACCGCACCGCGGTACATCACGATCAGCTCTTCGGCGATGAACGCGGTGGCGGGCAGGCCGTGGGAGACGAACACCAGTCCGGCGCCGTTGTTCTCGCAGTGCGCCTTGAGCAGGTTGAGCACCGCGCCCTGCACCGAGACGTCGAGGGCGGAGACCGCCTCGTCGCAGATGATGAGCGCGGGCCCGACCACGAGTGCGCGGGCGATGGAGAAGCGCTGCCGCTGGCCGCCGGAGACCTGGTGCGGGTAGCGGTCGGCCAGCGCCGGGTCCAGTTCCAGCGCGGCCACCGTCTCGTCGACCAGCACGTCGGCGGCGCGGGTACTCTTGCCGAGCAGCTCGATCACCGGCCTGCGGATCGCGTCGCGCAGCGTGCGGCGCGGGTCGAACGAGGACGAGGTGTCCTGGGCGACCAGCTGCACGTCGCGGCGGAACGCCCGCAGGTCGGGGCGGCCGAGCGCGGCGATGGAACGGCCGTTGTACTCCACGGTGCCGTGGGTGGGATGTTCCAGGCCGACCATCATGCGCACCAGCGTCGACTTGCCGGAACCGGATTCGCCGACGATGCCGATGCGGTTCTGCGGGGTGATGGTCAGGTCGAGGGTGTCCACGGCGGTGTGGCTGCTGCCGCCGCGGCCGCGGAAGATCTTCTGCGCGCCGCAGAACTGCACCGTGGTGTTGCGGCGGGCGACCTCGTCGACCTTCATGAAACTGTCCGTCACCGCGGTGTCTTTCCTGCCGATGAGTTTCATCACGCCGCCCCCGACATGGTCGGCGCCAGCGGCTCACCCGCGACGGAGGCCATGGTGGGCAGCCGCGAGGTGGAGGCGTGCTCGAGGGTGGGGATGCAGGCGATCAGGCCGCGGGTGTAGGGGTGGGTGGCGGTCTCGGCGAGCGTGCCCGACGGGCCCTCCTCCACGACGCGGCCCTTGTTCATGACCACCGTCCAGTCGGTGAACTCCTGGCACAGCGCGATGTCGTGGGAGACCATGAGCAGGCCGGCGCCGACGTCCTCGCTCAGCGCCACCATCAGTTGCATCAGCTCGCGCGACAGGGTGGCGTCGAGGGCGCTGGTCGGCTCGTCGGCGATGAGCAGGCGCGGCGAGCCGCTGAGCGCGATGGCGATCATGACGCGTTGGCGCATGCCGCCGGACAGTTCGTAAGGGCGGGCGGCCATCACCCGGTCGGTGTCGGTGAGCCCGACCTTGGTGAGCCATTCGGCGGCGGCGGCGCGGGCGGCGGCCCGGCTCGGCTTCTTGCCGCCCGCGGCGCGTTCGGTGTTGCGGATGACGGCGGTCAGCTGCTGGCCGATGGTCCACACCGGGTCGAGCGAGGTCATGGCGTCCTGGAAGACCACGGCCACGCCCTCGATACGGTGTGGGACGGCGCTGCGCTTGCGGGCCAGCAGGTCCTGGCCGTCGAAGCTCAGCGCACCAGCGTCGACCAGTGCGTCGGGGGCGAGGAAGCCCGCGACGGCCATGCACGCGTTGGTCTTGCCCGAGCCGGACTCGCCGACGACGGCGACCTTGGTGCCGGGCTGCATGGTCAGGGAGAAGGAGTCCACGGCGGTGAACAGGCCGCGCGGGGTGTGGTAGCGGATGGTGAGATCGCGGACGGTCAGCAGCGGCGGGGTGTCGGGCGCGGCGCTGACGGGCGCCTTCCTGGCGGGGGTGGGGGAAACGGTGGTGGAGGCCATGGTCGGTCCGCTCCTTGTCGCGGTGATGGATAACGAGGCCATGGGCGGTGCGCGCTCGTGCGTGAGTGGTGGTCGCCCACCGGTGACGGTCCGCGCTGACCGTTCCGGGTTCGCTCGGGTGGTGGCCCGAGAGGTGTTGTGCGAGTGATTGATTCGTTGATCGGGTCGAACTGGTGGGGCAGGGTGGCGGTCGGACGCGTGGGTCAGAAGTCCATGAGGTTCTCGCGGAAGGTCTTGTGCGCGAAACCGTCCCGGATCAGTCCGCGCTTGCGCAGCGCAGGCGCCAGGCCGTCGCAGACCTCCATGATCGAGCGGCGGGTGACGTCGGGGTACATGAGGAAGCCGTCGCCGCCCGCCTCCGCCATGACCTCGCCCATCTGGGCGGCCATGGTGTCGGGGCTGCCGACGAACTCCATGCCGTAGTTGGCCGGCCCGGTGGCCAGATCGCGCAGGGTGATGTTCTCCGAGCCCGCCAGCCAGGCCTTGGCGGTGGTGGTCTCGCCGTTGCCGATCTCCTGCGGGACCGGACCGTCCAGGTCGTACTTGCGGTAGTCGACGACGCCGCCGGAGACGTAGGACAGGTACCACAGGCGCTTCTCGATGTTGTCCGGGTCGTGCTTGGCCTTGTCGAAGCGGTTGAAGCGTTCCTGCGCCTCGGCGTCGGTGTCGCCGAGGTAGGGGGTGGCCATGAACAGGATCTTCAGGTCCTGTGGCTTGCGGCCGTGTTCGATGAGCCTGCGGTCCATGTCCTGGCGCAGCGCCTTCATCTGCTCGGGGGTCTTGGCCAGCGCGAGCATGGTGTCGGCGTGGCGGGCGGCGAGGTCGCGGCCGGGATGGGAGTTGCCCGCCTGGGCGACGACGGGGCGGCGCTGCGGGCCGGGGATCGTGTTGAGCGGGCCGCGGCACTTGAAGTACTTGCCCTCGAAGTCGATCGGGTGGACCTTGGTGTGGTCGGCGTAGCGCGGGGTCTCGGTGTCGTGAACCAGCGCGTCGGGCTCCCAGGAGTCCCACAGCTGACTGACGACCTCCATCCACTCGTCGGCCATCGCGTAGCGTTCGGCGTGCTCGAAGTGCTTGTCCAGACCGAAGTTCTGGGCCACCCGGTGTGAGACGGAGGTGACCACGTTGATGCCGACGCGGCCCTTGGTGAGGTGGTCGAGGGTCACCATGGAGCGGGCCGCCAGGTAGGGCGGGTATTGGATGGTGGACATGGTGGCCACGATGCCGATGTGCTCGGTGGCCTGGGCCAGCAGCGGCACCAGCGGGATGGGGTCGTTCTTGGGGGCCATGAGACCGTACTTGAGCGTGGTCTCCATGGAGGAGCCGTAGGTGTCCTCCACCATCGAGGTGTCCTCGATGAAGAGCAGATCGAAGCCCGCTCGCTCGAGCGATGTCGTGAGATCCACGTACATGCTCGGCTGGGTCCATTCGGTCACCGCGCGGCCGGTCCAATTGCCGTACCAGGGCTGCATTCCGAAGCCGTTGCCGAGAAACCATCCGAGTCGGAACATTGCCATTCTCCTTCGTCGTTTCGATCAGCCAAACGGCCGACCGTGTCGTCATCGCTTCCAGTGGGTAAAAACCGATTACGCAGCTGCATTCACCGTGGAATCGCACTCTGAGCTGCTGATTTCCAGCTCACGGCCGGCAATAACGCCGCGCTGGTTTTCGAGGCCGCGCGCCGTCGCCGCCACCGTGAGGCAGCAGAGGGCGAATATCGTCGCGATCGTCAGCACGCCACCGGACACCCCGAGCAGCGCCACACACGCGCCGCCTGCCACCACGAACAACCACGCCCCCAGATAGGCGACGGCGGTGTAGCCCGAGACGGTCCGGCCGTGCTCGACCGGCCCGAGCCCGGCGGTCACCATCGCCTGCCCGATGCGCACCGCCGCCACCTGCACCAGCCCGGAGAAGGTCGAGCCGACCAGCAGCAGCGGCACGCTGCCGAGCGCCACTCCCAGTGCGGCGCACAGCATTCCGGCGGCCATCGCCACCCCCGCCGCCGGGATGGAACGGACCAAGCGGCTGACGCCCTCGCGCGGCACGGTGGCCGCGGCGGCGGCGAACAGCGCCGAACCGCACAGCGCCAGCGCCACCGGCAGCGAGCCGGTCACCCCCTGCCGCAGCACCGCGGCGGGGAACACGCCGGTGGCCAGCGCGCCGATGGCCCAGGCCAGCGCGCCGATCAGGTAGGCGATCGGCTGCCCGCCCCGCCCCCGCGGTCCGGCCACCGGACTGCCGACGGCCGGACCGCCGCGGAC
>NZ_JARWRU010001197.1 GCF_029867845.1 Nocardia farcinica
GGTGACATGTTCGATCAGCGCACCGGCGGCAAGTACGCCCAGCACGTCGACAAGGGCCAGCAGCAGGCCAAGGACTTCCTGGACCGGCAGAGCCCGCAGAACCCGCAGAGCCCCCGGCAGGAGCCCCCGCTGCAGCCCTGACCCGCACGACATCCGCGACGGGCCCCGCGTCGATCAGCCGACGCGGGGCTCGTCGTGTGTCCTGCTGCGGGCGACTGTCGGTGCGCGAGGCGGTCGCCGCCGCGGCGCGGGGGATGCCCTTCATGGCGGCTACCGGGGCGCCGTCAGCTCAACGCCTGCGGGCCGCCTCGATGGCCTCGAACTTGGCGAGGTTGTGCCTGGCGTCGGCCAGCGCGTCGTGCGCGTCGGAGGGCACCGGCGGCAGCGGCGGACGGCCGTGCGCCTCCCAGTGCTGGCGCAGTTCGTTGGTGTAGCGCGGCAGCGCGGACGGCAGGCCGGTCATCGACCCCCACAGCTGCACCAGCGCCACGTGGTCGTAGGCGCCGGTCCACGCCCACAGCTCCGGCTGGACCGTGGGGCGGGGGACGAAGAAGGCGTACAGCTCGTCGCGGATCTGCGCGCGGCTGCGCCACAGCGGCGAGGAGGCGGCGGGCAGCCGCGGCAGCACGTGCTTGCGCACCCACGGCCCGGCCCGCTCGGGATCGAATTCGGTCGATACCGCGTAGTACTCGCGCCCGTCCTCACAGACGACCCCGATGGAGATCAGGTCGATGGTGCGACCGTCCTCGATGAACTCGCAGTCGTAGAAGTAACGCAGCGCGCCGGCCTTTCGGATCGTTCCCGGCGCGGGTCGGATCGCCCGCGCCGGGTCAACCCTATGCGGCGGCGCCCGGTGTGGGTGACAAGGGGCCTCGGGCGGATGGGCAAGAGTCCCCCGGGCGGGAATCGCCGCACCCTCGGCGTCGCGATTTCACCCGTACCGCGCGATACCCGCGGACCCGGCGGTACGTATTCTGAACTGGTGAACTGGACCGTCGACGTACCCATCGATCGCTTGCCGGAACTGCCCCCGCTGCCTGTCGAGTTGCGCAGGCGCCTGGACGACGCTCTGGCCCGTCCCGCGTTGCAGCAGCCGTCGTGGGACGCCGAACTGGCGGGCAAGATGCGCACCGTGCTCGAGAGCGTGCCGCCGATCTGCCTGCCCACCGAGGTGGAGGAGCTCAAGGAGCGCCTGGCCGAGGTGGCCCGCGGCGAGGCCTTCCTGATGCAGGGCGGGGACTGCGCGGAGACCTTCGCCGACAACACCGAGCCGCACATCCGAGGCAACATCCGCACCCTGTTGCAGATGGCCGTGGTGCTGACCTACGGCGCCAGCATGCCGGTGGTCAAGGTGGCCAGGATCGCCGGCCAGTACGCCAAGCCGCGCTCGGCCGACATCGACTCCCAGGGCCTGAAGTCCTATCGCGGCGACATGGTGAACTCGCTGGCGGCCGACCCGGCGCTGCGCGAGCACGACCCGTCGCGCCTGGTCCGCGCCTACGCCAACGCCAGCGCCGCGATGAACCTGGTGCGCGCGCTGACCAGCGCGGGCATGGCCGACCTGCACAAGGTGCACGACTGGAACCGCGACTTCGTGGCCGAGTCCCCGGCGGGCGCGCGCTACGAGGCGCTGGCCGAGGAGATCGACCGCGGCCTGAAGTTCATGAGCGCCTGCCGGGTCAACGACCCGAGCCTGCAGTCGGCGCGCATCTACGCCAGCCACGAGGCGCTGGTGCTCGACTACGAGCGGGCCCTGCTGCGGTTGTCCGAGCACCCGGTCACCGGCGACCCGCTGCTCTACGACCTGTCGGCGCACTTCCTGTGGATCGGCGAGCGCACCCGCCAGCTCGACGGCGCGCACATCGCCTTCGCCGAGTTGCTGGCCAACCCGATCGGCCTGAAGATCGGCCCGACCACCACCCCGGAGCAGGCGGTGGAGTACGTCGAGCGGCTCGACCCGAAGAACGAGCCCGGCAGGCTGACGCTGGTCGCGCGCATGGGCAACGGCAAGGTGCGCGATGTGCTGCCGCCGATCATCGAGAAGGTCCAGGCCACCGGCCACCAGGTGATCTGGCAGTGCGACCCCATGCACGGCAACACCCACGAGTCCTCCACCGGCTTCAAGACCCGCCATTTCGACCGGATCGTCGACGAGGTGCAGGGCTTCTTCGAGGTGCATCGCGCGCTGGGCACCCATCCCGGCGGCCTGCACATCGAGCTGACCGGCGAGAACGTCACCGAATGCCTCGGCGGCGCCCAGGACATCTCCGACCTGGATCTCGGTGGCCGCTACGAGACCGCCTGCGATCCGCGGCTGAACACCCAGCAGTCGCTGGAGCTGTCCTTCCTGGTCGCGGAGATGCTGCGCTGAGCGGCTGAGCCGTCGAGTTCACTCCGGCCGTCGAACCCACTGGGCCGACGAGTTCACTGGGCCGACGGCGAAACGAGCCCCCGCCTCCACCGGGCGGGGGGGGGATGGGGTGTTAGTGGTGGGCGCGCCCCTGGCCCCCG
>NZ_JARWRU010001198.1 GCF_029867845.1 Nocardia farcinica
CACCAGCACGCCGTGGTCCCACATGTGCCCGTACACCGCCGAGAACGAGCGCCCGTTGACGTCGACGGAGTCGACGACGATCCAGTTGCCGAAACCGGAGGCCGGGCCCGCCGCGACCACCCTGCCGTCGGAGACCGAGAAGATCGGCGTGCCGTCGGCGGCAGCCATGTCGATGCCGCGATGGCCGCCGTCGCGGGAGCCGAACACGTCGGAGATGGTGAACGTGCCGATCGCCATGGGCAGCGTGCGCGCGATGGTCCCGCCGCGGGCCGTCTGGGTGGCCGTGACGCTCGGCGCCTGCCCGTCCGCCTGCTCGTCGGCGTTCGCCGCCGGTGCGACGCCGGGATCGCCGGGCGGCACCGGCGCGGTGCCGACCGAACCGAGCAGGCTGGTGTCGGCGCACGGGTCCTCCACCGAGGGCATCACCACGACCAGCACCAGCGCCATGAGCGCCACGATCAGGCCGAGCACACCCCACAGCAGGCCTTTCACATCCACCGCGACCACCTCCGCGGGCGAAGGCCCGCGCCGCGGTCGGGCACCGACTCGCGGGGCGCTGTCACGGGCGCCGTCGAGCTTCGTCGAGGGTGCGGGCCAGGGTCCGGTTCATCTCCGTGACAGCGGCCAGTTGCTGCTGCAACACGGCCACGCGGCGCCGCAGCGCGACCACGTCCATGCGTTCCACACTCGGGCCCTGCGCGGCGCGCACCCAGTTGCGCACCGAGTTCGGGTGCACGCCGATCTGCTCGGCCACCGTGCGGCAGGCCTCGGTCTCGCTGCGCAGGCTGTCGGTCAGTGCCACGACCTGCTCGACCGCCGCATTTCGCACCTCCGGGGACACCTTGCGATAGGAACGATGCGGCATCAACGCGCTCTCCCCCTCATGCCACGCCGCCGTTCGACGGCCGCTTGCGCGTGGCGGATTCGGTGAACTCACTGAAGCGCTGGTTGGTCTCGTGGATGCCGCTGAGCCGCTCGGACTCGGTGAACTCCATCTGGAACGGGATGCCGGGACGGCGGTCCTCACCGATCTTGAGCAGGAACTTGCCGGTGCCGGGCGGCATCGGCCGCACCTGTCCCGGCCGCAGCGCCTCTCCGGTCAGCGCCTGCGGGGCCGACCAGCCGGTCACCATCTCGGCCTCGGTGGCGGTGAACGGCACCGTGCTGTCCAGGCGCTTGACCTCCTCGCCGGGCAGCGCGCCGAAGATCTTGGCGCGCGCGCGTTCCAGGAAGCCGAGCGCCTTGGCGATGGCGGCCTCGCTGCCCAGCGACTGGAGGTCCTTGATGGTGTGGCTGATCATGATCAGCGCGGTGGCGATGCTGCGCTGCAGGCGGGTCAGCTCGTCGACGCGGTCGACCATGAAGTCGCCGAGGCCGAGCACCTGCCACAGCTCGTCCATCACCACCTGGAAGTAGCGCTGCGGGCCGAGTCCGGCGTCGGCGAGCACGTGCGCGGCCTCCACCGAGGCGAAACCGTCGGCCCAGCAGGCCAGCATGACGGCGGCCTTGAGCTTCTTGTCGCCGGTGGGAATGTGCGAGACGTCGATGCACACCGCGACCGCGCTGGTGTCGATGGGCACCGTGGTCTGGCCGTTGAAGACCGCGCCGAACGGGCCCTGGGTCAGGGCGCGCAGCGAGCGGCGCAACCCCTTGATGGCGGCCTGGTACTCGGACGGGTCGTCGGCGCCCGCGTCGAGCATCAGCTCCTCGCCGCCCGCCACGATCACCTCGAGCAGGTTCTCCATGATCGGCGGCTTCTCCGGGGCGTAGCCGCTGCCGGGCTGGTAGAGGATGCGCAGCGCGGTGGCGATCAGCGTCTCCTCGTAGTCGCGCACCCGCGCCCCGCGCACCAGTTCGACCAGGCCCGCGATCAGCGTGACCTGCCGCGCCCTGATGTCCTGGAGCACCTGCAGTTGCAGCGCGGGGAACTCGTCCAGCTGCGGCACCACCGCGCCGAGCACGCCTGCGGCCAGCGGGTTGAGCTTGCCGTGGCCGTAGCCGAGGTCGATGACCTGGCCGCCGACCAGTTCCACCATCTTGCGGTAGTCGGGCTTGACGTCGGCCAGGATCAGCGGCGTGATGCCCTGCGCGATGCCGCCGAGCACGATGCGGCGCACCAGCGAGGACTTGCCGAAACCGTTGAGGCCGAGCACGAACAGGCTCGGCGCGGTGATGAAGCTGCCGCGCATGAACCAGTTCATCGGGTCGAAGCAGACCGGGGCGCCGGTGTGCAGGTGCGAGCCGAGCGGAGTGCCGATCAGCGGCGCGCCCGCGCCCACCGACCACGGCCACAGACCCGCCACCTGGGCGGTGGTGGCCCGGTACTCCACCGGCCTGCCGACCACGTTCGCGCGGCCACCGCCGGGACCCGCGTAACCGCGATCGGTCAGTTGCGCGGTCTCGCGGTCGAATCCGTCCTCGACGATCTGTTCCGCGCGCGCGGCGTAGTTGCGGCGGCGGATGTCGTCGGTGTGCACCCGGAAGGTCGCCCACGCCGCGCGCAGGCCGGAGCCCTCCCGGCTGAGCTGTTCCAGCCGGGCCCTGGTGTCCGGGTCGAGCAGCGGGGGGCCGGGCTGTCTGCGCTTGTCGGCCTTCTGCTTCGCCCGCCGCGCCGCCCTGTCCTCGGCCGCGCGATCGCCGCCTCGGCCGCGTTCCCGCACCGGGCGCGCCGGGCGGTCGTGCACCGCGCGTGGCCGCTCACCGCGCGCCCCACGATCCTGAGCCGCGCGGGTTGGGCGGGCTTCGGC
>NZ_JARWRU010001199.1 GCF_029867845.1 Nocardia farcinica
GAACAGGTCCGCGAACGCAATGTCCGCGCCCTCGGTCGCGCGCTGGCCGACTGGTCGCCCGAGGACGTCGCGGCATTCGCCGAATACCTGCGCCGCTTCAACACCGGCCTGGAACGTCTCGACCGCCGCCCCTGGCCGCGCCCCGACCCACCCGCCGACTCCGCGCCGGACGCCGCACCGTGAGGTGCGCGCTATCCTGACGCGGCCGCGGGGCCAGGCGCTCCGGTCACCCCGGGGTGATTCCGACCGTGAACCGAAACCAGCCAGGGGTGGGCGAATGACTGATCCCGTACTCGTCGAACGCGACGGCGCGGTGGTGGTGTGGACGCTGAACAATCCGTCCGCGCGCAATCCGATCTCCGAGCCGGAGACGATCGAGGCGCTGGAGGCGGTGATCGCGAGCGCCGAGGCCGACCCGGAGATCCGGGTGGCCATCCTCACCGGCGCGGGCTCGGCGTTCTCCTCCGGTGGCAATGTCAAGCACATGCGCGACAAGGTCGGCATGTTCGGCGGTGGTCCGGCCGAGCTGCGCCCCGGCTACCGGCACGGCATCCAGCGCATCCCGAAAGCGTTGTACGACTGCGAGATTCCCACCATCGCCGCCGTCAACGGCCCGGCCATCGGGGCGGGCTGCGATCTGGCGCTGATGTGCGACATGCGCATCGCCGCCGAACGGGCCGTCTTCGCCGAGAGCTTCGTGAAGGTCGGTCTCATTCCCGGCGACGGCGGCGCCTGGCTGCTGCCGCGCGCCATCGGCCTGGCCCGCGCCAGCGAGATGGCCTTCACCGGCGACGCCATCGACGCGGCCACCGCCCTGGAGTGGGGCCTGGTGTCGCGAGTGGTGCCGGGGGAGGAATTGCTCGACGCCGCCCGCGCGCTCGCCGCCAGAGTCGCGGTGAATCCGCCGCACGTGCTGCGCATGACCAAGCGGCTCATCCGCGAGGGGCAGCACCAGCGGCTGGAATCGCTGCTGGAACTGTCGGCCGCCATGCAGGCCATCGCGCACACCACCGA
>NZ_JARWRU010001200.1 GCF_029867845.1 Nocardia farcinica
CCCCGCTGACCGCGACGCCGGTGAGCTGGGGCGTGGTCGTCGCGGCGCGGTGGGGGCCGCATCGGCATCCTGATTCGCGCGTGACGGTCGGCGCCGCTGGGTAGCCCGGCGAGACGGAGAAGAATTTTTCACGCGCATCGGAATAAGCACGCTCGACGTCTGGTTGACCCCATCGTCAGAACTTGAGCGTGACACACTCAACTTGTAGTTGACGCCCGATCGGGGCGGGTGCAAGATTGAGCCGACCCCGCTCAGATGTCAGGAGCAGGACGCCGAAGCGGCTGAGGAGTCGCGGGGCAAACCAAGAGGAGGAATCTACTTATGGCTCGTGCGGTCGGAATCGACCTCGGGACCACGAACTCGGTCGTCGCCGTTCTCGAAGGTGGTGAACCGGTCGTCGTCGCCAACTCCGAGGGTTCGCGTACCACGCCCTCCATCGTCGCCTTCGCCAAGAACGGCGAGGTGCTGGTCGGCCAGCCCGCCAAGAACCAGGCGGTCACCAACGTCGATCGCACCATCCGGTCGGTCAAGCGCCACATCGGCACCGACTGGACGGTGGAGATCGACGGCAAGAAGTACACCCCGCAGGAGATCAGCGCGCGCACGCTCATGAAGCTCAAGCGCGACGCCGAGGCCTACCTCGGCGAGGAGATCACCGACGCGGTCATCACCGTCCCCGCCTACTTCGAGGACTCCCAGCGCCAGGCCACCAAGGAGGCCGGGCAGATCGCGGGCCTGAACGTCCTGCGCATCGTCAACGAGCCGACCGCGGCCGCGCTGGCCTACGGCCTCGACAAGGGCGACAAGGAACAGACCATCCTGGTCTTCGACCTCGGTGGCGGCACCTTCGACGTCTCGCTGCTGGAGATCGGCGAGGGCGTCGTCGAGGTCCGCGCCACCTCCGGTGACAACCACCTCGGTGGTGACGACTGGGATCAGCGCATCGTCGACTGGCTGGTCGAGAAGTTCAAGGGCTCCACGGGCATCGACCTGACCAAGGACAAGATGGCCCTGCAGCGCCTGCGCGAGGCGGCGGAGAAGGCCAAGATCGAGCTGAGCTCCTCGCAGAGCACCTCGATCAACCTGCCCTACATCACCGTCGACGCGGACAAGAACCCGCTGTTCCTCGACGAGCAGCTGACCCGCGCCGAGTTCCAGAAGATCACCTCGGATCTGCTCGACCGCACCCGCGCGCCGTTCCAGCAGGTCGTCAAGGACGCGGGCATCAAGGTCTCCGACATCGACCACGTGGTCCTCGTCGGCGGCTCGACCCGTATGCCCGCCGTCTCCGACCTGGTGCGCGAGCTGACCGGTGGCAAGGAGCCCAACAAGGGCGTGAACCCGGACGAGGTCGTCGCCGTCGGCGCCGCCCTGCAGGCCGGCGTGCTCAAGGGTGAGGTCAAGGACGTCCTGCTGCTCGATGTCACCCCGCTGTCGCTGGGCATCGAGACCAAGGGCGGCGTGATGACCAAGCTCATCGAGCGCAACACGACCATCCCGACCAAGCGCTCGGAGACCTTCACCACCGCCGACGACAACCAGCCGTCGGTGCAGATCCAGGTCTTCCAGGGTGAGCGCGAGATCGCCGCGCACAACAAGCTGCTCGGCTCCTTCGAGCTCACCGGCATCCCGCCGGCCCCGCGCGGCGTGCCGCAGATCGAGGTGACCTTCGACATCGACGCCAACGGCATCGTGCACGTCACCGCGAAGGACAAGGGCACCGGCAAGGAGAACACGATCAAGATCCAGGACGGCTCCGGCCTGTCCAAGGAGGAGATCGACCGGATGATCAAGGACGCCGAGGCGCACGCGGCCGAGGACAAGGCCCGCCGCGAGGAGGCCGAGACCCGCAACCAGGCCGAGTCGCTGGTCCACCAGACCGAGAAGTTCATCGCCGACAACGCCGACAAGGTGCCCGGCGAGGTGAAGTCCAAGGTCGAGGCGGCCATCGGCGAGGTGAAGGAGGCGCTGAAGGGCACCGACATCGCCGCGGTCAAGTCGGCGGTGGAGAAGCTGGCCACCGAGTCGCAGGCGCTCGGCCAGGCCATCTACGACGCCCAGGCCGCCGAGTCGGCGGGCTCGGGTGACGGCGCGTCGGCCCAGTCCGACGACACCGTCGTCGATGCCGAGGTCGTGGACGAACCCGTCGACACGGAGAAGAAGTGACCGAGAAGGAGCCGATCACCGTGGTGGACAACCGCAAGATCGACCCCGAGACCGGTGAGGTGCGCACGGCGGACGCGGAGAAGGACGCCGCGTCCGCCCCGGCGGCCGACGGCGCCGCGGCCGAGCAGGCCGACGCCGAGGTCGTCGAGGTCGAGGCCGAAGCCGAGGCAGGCGCGCCCGCCGAG
>NZ_JARWRU010001201.1 GCF_029867845.1 Nocardia farcinica
GAACACCACCTCGGCCTGTTGAAAGTTGCGACCGACGTCGCCACTCTCATCTGCCACGAGGACACCACCCGACGCCAGCCACGCTTCAACTGCTCGCTGCCGATCGTCTCCCGAAGCCTCGGCGAAGTGCTCCAGCACGGCGACGGAGTCGCGGCCCATCGATCTCAACTGTGACGAAAGAGTGGCTGCGAGGCGTCCCCTGCCGCAGAACACGACGACGCGCTGACTCGGTTTGATCTTGCGCAACAGGGCGAGCGCCAACGTTCGAGGTCCGTCGGCCACCTCCAAGCACCGCAATCTATCAAGGAGAGCCCGTTCGAACGGCAACGGCGGCGCGCTCCGCAAGCATGCCAGGTCGCTCGGCGAGAAATCGCCATTGTCGACCCCCGAAACCCGAACTTCGAGGACGGCGGCCATGTCGTCTGCGGTGGCGGCACCGAGTTTGGTTACGAGCATGCCGGCGATACGTGCATAGGGCAGCGACTCCAGACCGTGGTCGAGAATATGGTCCGCTGCCTTCCGCAACCACTCGTCTACTACGCCGACAGTAAGCGCACCTTCGGTGGTCTCCACTCGAAGCACGTTCGGACGCCGCCGCCCTGTGAACTCGAACGGAGTCATCGTTCCTTCGTCATCCAATGACTGACGCTGAACAGTGTGCCTACGGTTGCGGATGACCCGATGATGGAGACGGTAGGTCTCGGCCACATGTGTGCGGACAACGCCGACGGAACGCAGAAATGCGTGCTCGTCGGCAACAGTACCTTCTGAGTATGTAGCCAAGGAGTCCGCGATCGCCGCGTAGAGCAACTCGTCCTGGGGAAGCAATCCCTTCAGCCGATCATAGAAGTACTCGACATCCTCGGGATCCTCTGGATCGGGTGCTTCCAGTCCGGTGATCACCTCCGCCAGTTCGACTCTCGACTCGATCAGTCGCTCGAACTGTTCCTGTTCCTCCCAACGAAAATGCTCCGGGTCGAGCAAGTGAAGGAGCGCGAGGTGGTGCACAGCGCGTCTACCGAATGGTGTTGCCGTGATCAGCAGGATTCTTGGAACCGCCTGGGCGAGTTCTGCCAGGAGTCGGTACGGCTCTTCATCCCGAGTTTCAACAGCAGCGAGCAGATGCACTTCATCGACCACCAGCATGTCCGCGCCGGCAAACTTACGCCATTCTTCCGGCTGCTCGTGGGAGCGAACGGCGAAAGGCAATCGCCCGTCATAGGTTGCGAAGTCGTCGAGATAGAACTTCTCGAGAAGTTCCTGCCGCCATTGCTCCCTCAGAGCATCCGGCACGAGCAAACCGACACGCCGTCTCGGGTCATCCAGGAGCAGTTGACGGATGACGAATCCAGCCTGAATGGTCTTTCCCATTCCCACTTCGTCAGCCAGCAGGTAGCGCTGAACCGGATCATTGATGATACGCAGAGCGGCGCTCACCTGGTGGGCATGGATCTTCACCCCGGACGACGTGATGCCCGTAGCGGACATCGACGACGCCCGGTCCGAGAGAAGTGCGTAACGCACCTCCTTCCTCGCATCTCGGAACCGCGGGGTCTCGTTGGCCTCACTGATGAGCACCTGCAGTGGGTCGTGTACCGGTCGCTCCCACCGCACTCGAAGGGCATGCTCAGGCACCGGATGATCAACATCCTGATTGGGAAAGCGAATGAAATAGGTGGGTGACTTCCCGCCGATTACCCGACCCGCGAGCCAACCTCCGCCGTTCTTCGGGACGAATACACGGGTCTCCTTGTCGAGGAGAACCCGGCGGAGATCCCTGACCGAGACCCACTGCGACCCGACGACCGGTTCGGCTGCTGACTCGAAGAAGTCCACGCGCACTTGGTCCGCGTGGACAGCAGCGACACGTCCGATTCCCGGCGCACCACCGAACGTGACCAGGACCCCTACAGCATCCGACACGTGCCGCCACCCTTCGCCACTACACACCCTTCACCTTATGACGAGAACCATAAGCCAATAGGGGGCGAGCTTAATCGTATAGAGTCGTCGCCGCAGTCCTACGTTCGATTGACCCATGAGTAAGTGTCACGTGATGAGTCTTTCCCGGGTGAAGGACGTGGGGCATGAGAAGGTGGGATGCAGTTGGCAGAACTGAGTGAGCCTTTTTCATCCTTGCTGAGCGGCTCTGAGTTCGCGGTGCTGAAGGACGTGGATGGCCTTGACGAGTTGTCCGGCCTTGTAGGGACAGCAGCGGAGTTTACGCAGCACACGCCAGCTTTTCAGTTGGGCGATCGC
>NZ_JARWRU010001202.1 GCF_029867845.1 Nocardia farcinica
CGGCGGGGTCAGCGCATCCCGGCGGCCCGGGCGGGGGGGCGGGGGCGCATCCGGGGCGGCCGGCTACGAACCCGCCCATCGGGCACGGCCCGCCGAGCCGCCACGACCCGACCTCCCCCGGCGAGGAGCGCACGGCACGGCACGAGGGGCCGGGGCCGGACGCCGGGGTCGGACGCCGGGGTCAGACGTCGGTGGAGAAGCGGATACCGCCGTCCGGGATCTCGACCCCGGGCCACACCCTCGCGCCGCGCAGCAGCTCGCAGCGGGCGCCGATATTGGCCCCGTCGCCGATCACGCCGTCGCGGACCAGGGCCCGCGGGCCGATCCGGGCGCCGAAGCCGACGATGGTGCGTTCCACCGTCGCACCGGCCTCCACGCGCGCGCCGTCGAAGATCACCGCGCCGTCCAGGCGGGCCCCCGCGCCGATCTCCGCGCCGCGGCCGACCACGGTGCCGCCGATGAGCAGGGCGCCGGGGGCGATGCCTGCGCTGGGGTGCACCAGGGCCTCGCCCCGCTGTCCCTCGGGCAGGGCGGGCGAGGGCGCGATGCCGCGGACCAGGTCGGCCGAGCCGCGCACGAAATCCTCGGGCGTGCCCATGTCGCGCCAGTAGGAGGTGTCGACGTGGCCCTGCACCCGCGCGCCCTCGGCCAGCAACGCGGGGAAGACCTCGCGCTCGACCGAGACCGGCCTGCCCGCCGGAATCTTCTCGATGTACTCGCGGCGGAAGACGTAGCAACCGGCGTTGATCTGGTCGGTCGGCGGGTCCTGGGTCTTCTCCAGGAAAGCGGTGACCCGGCCCTCCTCGTCGGTGGGCACGCAGCCGAAGGCGCGCGGGTCGCCGACCCGGACCAGGTGCAGGGTGACATCGGCGTTCGTCGTGTGGTGCGTGTCGAGCACGGCGCGCAGGTCGGTGCCGCCGAGCACGTCGCCGTTGAACACCATGACGGTGTCGTGGCGCAGCTTGGGCAGCACGTTGCGGATGCCGCCGCCGGTGCCGAGCGGTTCGGTCTCGGTCACGTACTCGATCTCGAGGCCGAGTTCGGAGCCGTCGCCGAAGTGCTCCTCGAAGACCTCGGCCTTGAAGGAGGTGCCGAGCACCACGTGGGTGATGCCCGCCTGCGCGATGCGCGCCAGCAGATGGGTCAGGAACGGTAGTCCGGCCGTGGGCAGCATCGGTTTCGGGGCCGACAGCGTCAGGGGGCGCAACCGCGTGCCCTGACCGCCGACCAGAATCACGGCATCGGTGCCGGAATCTCCTGCCATCGTTGTTCCCCTGTTCACACTGGTACTGCCGATCGCGCCGGCGTCTGGTGGCGCAGCGCAGATCGAACCGCACTTCGGGAGCGGAAGGCAAGTCCGGGTGCCCGGACCACCGGCTCAGACGGTAGCCAGTGCGGCGCGCAGGGCGGAGCGCCAGTCCCGCAGCGGTGTGAGCCCGGCCGCACGCCAGGCCCGGTCCGACAGCACCGAGTACGCGGGCCTCTGCGCCGGGCGCGGGAAGGCGCCGGAGTCGCACGGCCGCACCCGGGCCGGGTCGGCGCCGAGTTCGGCGAAGACCGCGCGCGCCAGCTCGAACCAGCTGGCCGCGCCGGCGTTGGTGGCGTGCAGGATCCGCGGCGCGGCGGGGGCGGCGGCCAGTTCGAGCAGACCGGCGGCGAGGTCGGCGGCGTAGGTGGGCGAGCCGATCTGGTCGTCGACGACGTCGACGGTCGGCCGCTCGGCCTCCAGCCTGCGCATGGTGGCGACGAAGTCACCGCTGTCGCCGGTGTAGACCCAGGCGGTGCGGACCACGTGCGCGTGCGGGGTCTCCGTCAGCACCGCCTGCTCTCCCGCCAGTTTGGAGCGGCCGTAGACGGTGGCCGGGCCGGTCTCGTCGTCGGTCTCGTACGGGACGTCGTGCGTGCCGGGGAAGACATAGTCGGTGGACAGGTGGATCAACCGGGCCCCGGCCCGGGCGCAGGCGGCGGCCAGCACGGCGGGACCGGTGGCGTTGATCGCCCAGGCGGCCTCGGGTTCGGACTCGGCCCGGTCGACGGCGGTGTAGGCGGCGCAGTTGACCACGACGTCGCCGGGCCGGATCGCCGCGGCGACGGCCCGCGCATCGGTTATGTCGAGATCGGCGCGGGTATATCCGTGCGCGTGCGGGGCCAGGCGGGTCAGCTGCCTGCCGACCTGCCCGCCCGCGCCGGTGACGACGAGACGAGCGGACGGCGGGCTGGATGGTGCGGCGGTCACGGCGGCAAGTCTGGCACGCCGGAAACCACGGAGGTGCGGACGACAGCGGTAACCGTTGGATAGCCTGAGTCCGGTCGA
>NZ_JARWRU010001203.1 GCF_029867845.1 Nocardia farcinica
GCAGATTCGCGGTGTCCTCGGGCAGCGGAAGATCCGGCAGCGTCGGAATGTTGCGGCTGCCGGTGGTGGAGGCGGGGGGCGGGCCGCGCGGGGGGTGGGAGTGAGGCGGGGGCCGGGGGGGGGCGTTTCTAACCCCCGCGCGGGGCGCCGCGGGCCCCGGGGGCCCCCGCGGTAACGCCCCGGGGGGGTGGCGGCGGGGCCGTTTCGCTGTCCGCGGCCGGGCTCGATAGACTCGGCTCGTGGTCCTCTTCTTCGAAGTTCTGCTGATCCTGGTGTCGGTGCTGATCGCGTGGTTCGGTCTGTACGTGTTCTACCGGTTGTTCACCGAATCATGAGCGGTCTCGCGAGCGAAGGTTCCGAACCGGCCGAGCACGCGAGTGAATCCATGAACGGCAGTGCCGAGTCCGGGAACGGCCGTGCGGAGCCCGGGAACAGCGACACCGCCGCGAACGCGCGCAGCGGCGACAAGGCGATCGCCGACGCCGCGGAGCGCGCCTCCACCACCGGCAGCCGCAACATTCCGACGCTGCCGGATCTTCCGCTGCCCGAGGACACCGCGAATCTGCGGCTCGGCCCGGATCTGAACCACGCCATGCTCGCACTGCTGCCGATGGTCGGCGTGTGGCGCGGTGAGGGCGAGGGCCACGATCCCGAGCGCGGCGACTACCGCTTCGGTCAGCAGATCGTGGTCTCCCACGACGGCCGCGACTACCTGTCCTGGGAGTCGCGCAGTTGGTTCCTCGACGACAAGGGCGAGTACGACGGCCCCGACCTGCGCGAGACCGGCTTCTGGCGGATCGGCGTCGACGGCGACGACGAGGTCATCGAACTGCTGCTGACCCACAGCAACGGCATCGTCGAACTCTTCTACGGCACCGCTCTCACCCAGGCCTCCTGGGAACTGGCCACCGACGTGGTGATCCGCAGCCAGTCCGGCATCGTGGTGGGCGGCGCCAAGCGCCTCTACGGCATCGTCGACGGCGGGGACCTGGCCTACGTCGAGGAGCGCGTGGTCGCCGACGGCCCGCTCGAACCGCGCCTGTCGGCCCGTCTCCAGCGCTACATCGGCTGAACGTCCCGCCACCTCCGGCCGCCGGTCGATCCCGGCGGCCGTTCTCGTCTCCGCCGGACGAGCTGCCCCGGTCCGCCCGGAGCCGTCGGGCCGGTGCGCGCGGGCTCGGCCGATCGACGGCCTCCGCACAAGGAGCGGCCCCCGAGTCGTTGGGGGGGGGGGGGGGGCGGGCCCCCGCCCCGGGCGGCGGCGCCGCGGGGGCGGGGGGGGGGGGGGGGGCGGGGGTTAGGGGGGGGGCCCCCCCGGGGGCG
>NZ_JARWRU010001204.1 GCF_029867845.1 Nocardia farcinica
GCTCACCGTGGGCGGGTTGCGGGCCGTCGGCCGGCGATCAGGCGCCGCCGTACACGCGGGGGTGCAGGGTGCCGATGTAGGGCAGGTCGCGATAGCGCTCGGCGTAGTCGAGGCCGTAGCCGACGACGAACTCGTTGGGGATGTCGAAACCCACGTGCGCGACCTCCACCTGGGTGCGCAGCGCGTCGGGCTTGCGCAGCAGGGTGACCACCTCGAGCGAGGCCGGGTTGCGGGTCTTGAGGTTGCGCATCAGCCACGACAGGGTCAGGCCGGAGTCGATGATGTCCTCGACGATCAGCACGTTGCGGCCCGCGATGTCCTTGTCCAGGTCCTTCATGATGCGCACCACGCCCGAGGACGAGGTGGACGAGCCGTAGGAGGACACGGCCATGAATTCCATCTGGGTGGGGATGGGCAGCGCCTTGGCCAGATCGGTCATGAAGAAGATGGCGCCCTTGAGCACGCCGATCAGCAGCAGGTCCTCATCGGTGGAGCCCGGCGGGTAGCGCTTGGCGATCAGCTCGGCCAGCTCGGCGGTCTTCTCGGCGATCTGTTCCTCGGTGATCAGCACCGATGCGATGTCGTCCCCGTACACGTGTAATGGTTTCCCTTCCCTGTGTTCGCGGCACGTTCACCGCGCGGGCGATCGGTCGTGCCTGCGCAGTGTCAGCCTGCCACGTTCGCGTTCGGCGACCAACCTCGCCTCCGGTGTTCCGCCGCCGACGGCGACTCCGCCCTGACCGCGCCAGTCGGTGATCAGCGCGTCGACGGCGTGGAGATGCTTGCCGGTCAAGGCATTCGCGCCACCGGCGAGCAGCCAGGCCCGGATGGCCCGTCGGCGCAGCGCGGCCGGGGCGGTGGCGAGCGTCTCCACCGCCAATCCGCCCGCATCGTCGCGCGCCCGTGCCAGCAGTTCGCCGGCGAGCGCGTCGAGCACCGCCGCGTCCTCGCGCAGCTGCGCCCCGGTGCGGGCCAGCGCCTCGGCCACCCCGCCGCCGAGCCCCGCCACGAGCAGCGGCCGCACCGCCGGGCGCACCCCCCCCCGGGGGAACACCGGGCTCGCGGTCTGCCGGTCCTGGG
>NZ_JARWRU010001205.1 GCF_029867845.1 Nocardia farcinica
GGGCGCCCCCCCCGCCCCCCCCCCCCCCGCCCCACGGGGCGGGGGGGGGGGGGGGGCCCGGGGGGCCCCCGGCCCTGCGGGCTAGAGGAACAGGTCGGTGCTCAGCGGCCCGTCACCCGGGACGACCCGGTACTTGTCGAGATCGGTGATCCCGTGCGCCGCCAGCACCTCGTCGTCGATGAAGAAGTTGCCGGTGGTCTTGTCCGCGGGTGAGGTGAGCACCAGGTAGGCGGCGTCGGCGTAGATGTCGGGGGTGCGGGAGGTGGCGATCATCTCCTCGCCGCCGAGCAGGTTGCGCACGGCCGCGGTGGCGATGGTGGTGCGCGGCCACAGCGAGTTCACGCCGATGCCGTCGTTCTTCAGCTCCTCGGCCAGGCCGAGGGTGGTCAGTGACATGCCGTACTTGGCGATGGTGTAGCCAAGCGCCATGCCCGCCCACTTCGGGTCGAGGTTCAGCGGCGGCGAAAGGGTCAGGATGTGCGGGTTGCGGCCCGCGCGGGCGGATTCGCGCAGGTGCGGCAGGCTCAGCTTGGACAGCAGGAAGCTGCCGCGGCAGTTGATGTCCTGCATCAGGTCGTACTTCTTCATCGACAGCGCCTCGGTGGGCGACAGGTCGATGGCCGAGGCGTTGTTGACCACGATGTCGATCCCGCCGAAGCGTGCCACGGTCTGCCGCACGGCCTCGGTCACCGACTCGTCGACGCGGATGTCGCCGACGAACGGCAGCACCTGACCGCCCGCCGCCTCGATCTCGGCGGCGGCGGTGTGGATGGTGCCCGGCAGCTTCGGGTGCGGCTGATCGGTCTTGGCGATCAGGGTGACATTGGCGCCGTCGGCCGCGGCGCGCTTGGCGATCTCGAGGCCGATGCCCCGGCTGCCCCCGGACATGATGAGCGTCTTCCCCGCGAGCGGCTTGTTCTCCGTCATCGACATGCTCCTTCGTCGCGAGCGCCCGCGCGGTCGTCCCGCCCGGACGCGCTTCGCGTCGCGGGGCGCTTACCCCGCGACGCCTCGTTCCCACCGTAAGCGCACAGCGCGACTATATGCAACCAGTTGCATAGCCGGACGCGGAAAAGGGCGCCGGATAACACCGGCGCCCACTCCGCCCCCGCGCGGGCTAACGGCGGTTGCCGCGCTCCCGGTAAAGCTGCCGGTGGTGCTTGGGGGCATCGCGCCCCC
>NZ_JARWRU010001206.1 GCF_029867845.1 Nocardia farcinica
CGCCGGCGGGCCCCGCGCATTCCCCCGCGGCCGGGGCGGCGCGCGGGTGGGCGTGGACCCGGGCGGCTCGTTTGGGGGGGGGTGGGGGCCGCCGCTCGGCTCGGCCGCCCCGGGGCCGGTCGCCGATCGCGTATCCGCGGCCTGGTGGTGGGGGTGCGCTCGCCGGGATGATCCCTCGGCACCCGGGTCCACATCGGTATCGGTCGCCCGCTTCCTTTCGGCAGATGCGGGTTCTCCGGCCGAGTCGGGAGCCTCGCTCGTGGCGTCCTGTGGCCAGGCCTGCGGCGGAGCAGCCGCGTCGGCGGGCTGTGCCGGGCGCCCCACCTCCAGCGCCCGCGGCCCACGGCGACGGCCGTGCGAACGGCCGTGCGTCCCGGACTTGTTCACCCCGTGTCCCCGTCCGTGCGCGCCGCCCGGATCGGGTTCGGGTGCGGGCGTTTCCGGCGGCGGGCTCTTGGGGACGAGGGTGAATCCGCAGACGGCGATGTCGCGGGGGAGCAGCGCGCCCGCGACCACGGGAGCGCGGTACTGGAAGCCGAGCCACCGGCGGCTCGCCTCGTCGGCGAAGTCCGGCGGGTCGAAGGGCAGGCACTGCGGGTCGGGCAGCTCGTCGGCGCGCCAGAGCACCGGACGCTCGCCCGCCCAGAACGGGCGCTCCCAGACGTAGGGCAGGCCCGCGTCGGCCAGGATCTTCATCCGGGAGGAGGAGAAGCCGCGGCGGAACTCCCCGCGTTCCCAGTGCGCGAAGGCGCCCCAGCCCATGCCGGTGTCGAAGGACACCAGGTAGGTGTGGTCGGAGGCCAGCGGGCGGACCAGCAGTTCGGGCAGGTCGGCGGGGTCGGGCAGCCGCGCCGCGCGGGTGCACACCACGGTCAGGCCCGGGTAGCGGCCGATGTAGACCTCGTCGGGGTCGGGGCCCGCGCAACCGGCCAGGGTGCCGATCATCTTGGGCACGATCTCGAACTCGCCGAACAGCTGCTCGGCCAGCGCCTGCGCGGCAGCCGGATCGGGATCACGGTGCGCGCGCAGCACGGCCGCCGGATCCTCGGCGTCGACATACCAGAGCGTCGAGGCAGTGGACACCATCACCGGCACCTCCCGAGTGCTGAGCGAGTCTTCTCGCTAACTACCCGCAACCGTACGTTCCATCCGGTGGTTCGGGCGAATCGGATGGTGAAAATGTACTTGGAGCGGGGGCTCCAGGGGGTGAATCGGGCAGAAGCCGGTGTGTCCTCGGCTCTCAGTGGCCGCTGCTGCGCACTCCGAGCAACACGTCCTCCCAGGATGGCAT
>NZ_JARWRU010001207.1 GCF_029867845.1 Nocardia farcinica
CAGCTTGCCGGAGGCGTTGAGCGGGAAGGCGTCGAGCACCACGATCGCGGCCGGGACCATGTAGGCGGGCAGCGACTCGGAGATCGCGGCCAGCAGCGCCGTCTGGTCGGCCACCTGGCCCGGACGCGGCACCACGTAGGCCACCAGCTGGTCGCCCAGCGCGGACGGCACCACCAGCGCCACGGCCTGGCTCAGCGAGGGCTGCGCCAGCAGCGCGGTCTCGATCTCGCCCAGCTCGATGCGCTGGCCACGGAACTTCACCTGGAAGTCGGTGCGGCCGATGTACTCCAGGCGCGGCGTGCCGTCGGCGGCGCGGCGCCACAGCACCAGGTCGCCGGTGCGGTACATGCGCTCACCGGGCACGAACGGGTTGGCCACGAACCGGTCGGCGGACAGATCGGGGCGCGCCACATAGCCGCGCGCCAGCTGCTCGCCCGCCAGGTACAGCTCGCCCGCCACACCGTCGGGCACCGGACGCAGACGCGAATCCAGCACGTACACACCGACGTTCCACTGCGGCAGACCGATCGGGGTGGTGCGCTGGTCCGCGCCGCGCGCGGGCCAGTAGGTCACCGAGACCGCGGCCTCGGTGGGGCCGTACAGGTTGTGCAGCACCGCGTCGGAGACCTGGTACCAGGCGGTCACGGTCTCCGGCGGCAGCGCCTCGCCGATGACGAACACATCGCGCAGCGTCGGCACCGAGCCCGCCGCCAGGTTGGCGGCGAACACACTGAGCATCGACGGCACGAAGTCGGTCACCGTCACCTGGTGGCGCACGATCATGTCCGCCACGTACGCCGGGTCGCGGTGGCCGTCGTGGGTGGCCACCACCAGCTTCGCGCCCGTGCGCAGCGGCATGAAGTAGCCCCACAGCGAGACGTCGAAGGTGGTCGCCGTCTTCTGCAGGTACACATCCCCCGGACCCATCGGGTACTCGGCGAGCATCCAGGTGATCTGGTTGTCGATCGCGCCGTGCGAGACCGCCACGCCCTTCGGGCGGCCCGGGGAGCCCCCCCGGAAGATAAAAAAAAACGGGGTGTAGCGGCGCCCCCGGC
>NZ_JARWRU010001208.1 GCF_029867845.1 Nocardia farcinica
GGCGGGGCGGGGGGGGGGGGATACCCCCCCCTCGGGGGGGCCGCGGGGCGGCGCTGACGCGGGGCGGCGGCGACCAGGTTGCGCAGCGACGGCTCCAGCTGCCAGTAGTGGCGGGTCTTGAGGCCGCCGTCGGGGTTGGCCCACAGCCGTTCCGGGGTCACGGCCTCGGCGGCGGCGGTGAGCAGCTCGTCGAGTTCGTCGATGTCGGGGATGCGGGCCGAGCGGCTCTCGTAGACGCCGGGGCCGACGCCGTGGCTGAGGCCGTGACCACTGGCCACGTCGTCCTTGAGCGCCTTGAGCACCCACTCGATGGAGCGGGTGGCCACGATGGCGGTGACGTCGGCGTCTAGTTCCTCGATGGCATCGACGATCTCGGTGCGCCCGGAGTAGCCGATGTGGGTGTGGATCTGGGTGTCGGCCCGCACGCCGGAGGTGGCGAGACGGAAGGCGCCGACCGCCCAGCGCAGGTACTCGGCGCGGCCGCGGTTGTGCAGCGGCAGCAGCTCGCGGATGGCGGGCTCGTCGACCTGGATGATGGCGATGCCCGCCTTCTCCAGGTCGGCGACCTCGTCGCGGACGGCCAGCGCCACCTGGTCGGCGGTCTCGTACAGCGGCTGGTCCTGGCGCACGAACGAGCGCGCGATCATGGTGACCGGGCCGGTGACGATGCCCTTGACCGGCTTGTCGGTCAGCGACTGGGCGTAGCGGGTCCACTCCACCGACATCGGGCCCGGCCGGGAGACGTCGCCGTAGAGGATCGGCGGGCGCACGCAGCGCGAACCGTAGACCTGCACCCAGCCGAAGCGGGTGGTGGCGAAGCCGTCGAGCTGCTCGGCGAAGAACTGGATCATGTCGTTGCGCTCGTGCTCGCCGTGCACCAGCACATCGAGGCCGATGTCCTCCTGCAGGCGGATGGTGGCCTCGATCTCGGCCTCGACCTGCTTGCGGTACTCCTCGTAGGAGAGCCTGCCCTCGGCCAGTTCGTGCCTGGCCTGGCGCAGCGCGCTCGACTGCGGGAACGAGCCGAGCGTGGTGGCCGGGACGACGGGCAGGTTCAGCCTGGCCTGCTGGGCCTTGCGGCGCTCGGCGTAGGGCTCGCGGGCGCGCATCTCCGGGGTGATGGCGTAGACGCGCTGGCGCACGGCGTGCTTCTGCTTGAAGTGCACCTCGCGCGGGCGCTTGCGCCACTTGTCCGACGGGCCCTCGGTCAACGCCTTGGCCAGCGAGACGACCTCGCCGACCTTCTGCTTGGCGAAGGCGAGGCGGTCGGCCACATTGCCGGGGATGTCGTACTCGACGAGCAGGTCGTAGGGCACGTGCAGCAGCGTGGAGCCGGTGGAAACGACCAGGTCGGGGCAGACCGCGGCGAGCGCGTTGAGGTATTCCAGCGTCACGTAGCGGTCGGCGCGCCAGACGTTGCGACCGCTGATGACGCCCGCGTAGAGCCGCTTGCGGCGGATGCCCGGCACCTTCGCCAGCTCGTCCGGGTCGATGCGGTAGCTGGCCAGGTCCAGGCCGACGGCCTCGACGGCGGTCTGCGCCAGGATGTCCAGCGCGGGCCGGAAGTCGCCGTACTGGCCGGTGACCAGCATGCGCGGGCGCAGCGGCGCCTTGGACAGCCGCTGGTAGGCGCGCTCGAAGGCGGCCAGCTCGGCCTCGGTGCGCTCGCTGGTGAACGACGGCTCGTCCAGCTGCACGCAGGTGGCGCCGCGCTTGGCCAGGATCTCGAACAGCGCCTCGTACTGCGGCAGCAGCCGGTCGAGCAGGGTGAGGGTGTCGAACTCGGCCTCGCCGGGTTCGGTGCCCGCCTTCGACAGCAGCAGCAGCGAGACCGGGCCGAGGACGACGGGGCGCAGCTCGATGCCCGCCGCCATGGCGCGGTCGAACTCGTCGAGCAAGGCCTCGGGGTGCAGGGAGAACTCGGTGTCGGGCTCGAGTTCGGGCTGGCGGTAGTGGTAGTTGGTGTCGATGAAGCGCACCAGCTCCAGCGGGGGTAGGTCGGGGCGGCCGCGGGCCATCAGGAAGTAGAAGTCCAGCGGGTGCATCTCGGCCTGCAGATCCTGGAAACGACGCGGGACGGCGCCGAAGAGCAGCGCGTTGTCGAGGATGTGGTCGTAGAAGGAGAAGGTGTTGCCCGGGACCTGGGTCAGGCCGGTGGCCGCCAGCTCACGGAACTGCGACTCCTGGATCTCGCGGCCGACCTCGAGCAGCTCCTCGCGGCCGAGCGAGCCGCGCCAGTAGGACTCGAGCGCGCGCTTGAGCTCCCGGTGCGGTCCGATCCTGGGGTAGCCCAGAATGCTCGATCCGTAACCCTCGGTGACGTTGACCATGCGCGGGATCTCCCTTTCGATCGGCTGCGCGTCCGCCGACCGGCGACGCTCAGCGCTGCGCTCTCGTCCTTGCTGCTTAGGTCGGGCGGCGCGGTATCCCCCGCTAAGCGCCGGGGCAGGGTCGGGCGGGTCCCCGGTGGTCCGGGCGGTCCCGGAGCACGGACACCCCGTCACCGCGCGCGGCGGTAACGGGGTGCGTCACGAACCCGCGGCAGCCCTGGGTTGTTACTTGTTGTTGTACTGGTAGAAGCCCGCGCCGGTCTTCTTGCCGAGCAGGCCGGCCTCGACCATACGGCTGAGCAGCGGCGGGGCCGAGTACAGGGGCTCCTTGAACTCGGCGTACATGGAGTCGGCGATGGATTTGACGGTGTCGAGGCCGACCAGGTCGGTCAGCGCCAGCGGGCCCATCGGGTGGGCGCAGCCGAGCACCATGGCCTTGTCCACGTCCTCCTTGGTGGCGAACCCGGATTCCACCATGCGGATGGCCGAGAGCAGGTAGGGCACCAGCAGCGCGTTGACGACGAAGCCGGAGCGGTCCGAGGAGCGAACGACCTGCTTGCCCAGCACGTCGGAGGCGAAGGCCTCGGCGCGAGCGGAGACGGCCTCGCTGGTCTTGAGCGTGGTGACCAGCTCGACCAGCGGCAGCACCGGCACCGGGTTGAAGAAGTGCATGCCGACCACGCGCTCGGGCTTGGCGGTGGCGACGGCGATCTTCATGATCGGGATGGAGGAGGTGTTGGAGGCCAGCACGGCGTTCGGGTCGGTGACGACCTTGTCGAGCTCGGCGAAGATCGCGGTCTTGACCTCCTCGTTCTCCACGACGGCCTCGACAACCAGCTGCCGGTCGGCGAAGTCGCCCAGATCGGAGGTGAAGCGCAGCCGCCAGGCGGCCTGCTCGCGCTCGCGCTCGGTGATCTTGCCGCTGCTGACGCCGCGATCGAGCGAACGCAGGATGCGGGCGCGGCCCGCGGCGGCCAGTTCCCTGGTCTGTTCGTAGACGAGCACGTCCACGTGCGCACGAGCGCACACTTCCGCGATTCCGGCGCCCATCTGTCCGGCGCCGATGACTCCGACGCGCTGAATCTTCTCGCTGCTCACGTCCCGCTCCTGCTGGTCTGGTCTGGCTGGTGGTCTGGCTGGGCCGATACGGCGGTCGCGCCGGCGGCGAACCGCCGAGTGCGCCGGTCCCCCAAGGTATAGGGATGCCCTCCCTCGCCGGGGCTGTTCGACGAGGGAGGGCAGTACACCCCTACTGGCGTAGAGGACGACTGGCTCGCGAGCGGGACAGGGGCGGTCCCGCTACCGAACCGGAGTTGTCACCGGCCGTGTCGGCTCAGTGGAACTGACCCTCTTCGGTGGAGCCCTTCAGCGCGGCCGTCGAGGTGTTGGGGTCGACGGTGGTGGCGATGGCGTCGAAGTAGCCGGCGCCGACCTCACGCTGGTGCTTGATGGCGGTGAAGCCACGCTCCTTGGCGGCCTTGAACTCGCGCTCCTGCAGGTCGACGAAGGCGGTCATGCCCTCGCGGGCGTAGCCGTGGGCCAGGTCGAACATGCCGTAGTTGAGCGAGTGGAAGCCGGCCAGGGTGATGAACTGGAACTTGAAGCCCATCGCGCCCAGCTCCTTCTGGAACTTGGCGATGGTGGAGTCGTCCAGGTGCGCCTTCCAGTTGAAGGACGGCGAGCAGTTGTAGGCCAGCAGCTGGTCCGGGAACTCGGCCTTGACCGCCTCGGCGAACTTCTTGGCGACCTCGAGGTCCGGGACGCCGGTCTCCATCCAGATCAGGTCGGAGTAGGGGGCGTAGGCCTTGGCGCGGGCGATGCAGGGCTCGATGCCGTTCTTCACACCGAAGAAGCCCTCGGAGGTGCGGGTGCCGTCCAGGAACTCACGGTCGCGCTCGTCGACGTCGGAGGTCAGCAGGGTGGCGGCCTCGGCGTCGGTGCGGGCGATGACCACGGTCGGCACGCCGGCGACGTCGGCGGCCAGGCGGGCCGAGGTCAGGGTGCGGATGTGCTGCTGGGTGGGGATGAGCACCTTGCCGCCCAGGTGGCCGCACTTCTTCTCGGAGGCCAGCTGGTCCTCCCAGTGCGAGCCGGCGACGCCCGCGGCGATCATGGCCTTCTGCAGCTCGTAGACGTTGAGCGCGCCACCGAAGCCGGCCTCACCGTCGGCCACGATCGGGGCCAGCCAGTTCTCGACGGAGGTGTCGCCCTCGATCTTGGCGATCTCGTCGGCGCGCAGCAGCGCGTTGTTGATGCGACGCACGACCTGCGGGACCGAGTTGGCCGGGTAC
>NZ_JARWRU010001209.1 GCF_029867845.1 Nocardia farcinica
CCCGACACCGCTCGGGGTGGCGATCAACTCGGCCGACCCGGTGTGGGATGCCGACGGGGTGCTCGTCGACAACACCGTGCGCGCCCAGCTTGATCTGCTCGCCGCGCAACTGCTGTCGTTCGTGCCTGCGGGCGGGGGCAGGCGATGAGCGCGACGGTCACCGCCGTGCGGCGCACGGTGTACGTGGACGGCGCCCGCACCAGTTACCTGGAGGCGGGCGCGGGCGAGCCGGTGGTACTGCTGCACGGCGGGGAGTTCGGCGCCTGCGCCGAGCTGGGCTGGGAACACACCATCGACGCACTCGCCGCCCGCTACCACGTCATCGCCCCCGACATGCTCGGCTACGGCGACTCGGCCAAGATCGTCGACTTCACCGACGGCCGCGGCCTGCGCATCCGCCACATCGCCCGGCTGCTGGACACCCTCGGCGTGGATTCGGCTTTCTTCGTGGGCAATTCGATGGGCGCGATCAATCTGTTCGCCGACGCCACCGCTGAACGGCCCCGGCTGCGCACCCGTGGCTTCGTCGCGCTCTGCGGCGGCGGGCAGATCCGGCAGAACGAGCACATGCGCGCCCTGTACGACTACGACGCCACCATGGCCGGCATGCGCCGCATCGTCGCGGCGCTGTTCCACTCCCCGGGCTACCCGGCCGACGAGCACTACGTGCGCCGCCGCTACGAATCCAGCATCGCCCCTGGCGCGTGGGAATCGCTGGCGGCGGCCAGGTTCCGCCGTCCCGGCACCGATCCGCCGCCACCGCCGTCGAGCGAGCGCGCTTACCCGCGCATCACCGTACCGGTGCTGATCGTCGAGGGCGGGAACGACAAATTGCTGCCACCCGGCTGGGCGGCCGAACTGGCGGCGCGCGTCGCCCGAGGGGAGTCGGCGGTCGTGGCCTCGGCCGGGCACTGCCCGCAGATCGAACAACCGGCGGCGGTCAACGCGCTGCTGCTGGATTTCCTCGACCGGCACTCGGCCGCGGCGGTGCGCGAACCGCTGCCGGCCGGAGCGCGGGCAAGCGGAGAGGACCGGAGATGACAGCGGAACTGGCAGGCCGGGTGGCGGTGGTCACCGGCGGCGCGTCCGGCATCGGTGCCGCCATCGTGGCGGCCTTCGTGGCCGAGGGCGCCCATGTGGTGGTCGCCGACACCGACGCCGAGACCGGTGCGGCGACGGCGGCCGGGCACGGCGGCGCGGCCGTCTTCCGCCGGGTCGACGTGGCCGACCCGGAACAGGTCGCGGCCCTGGTCGATCACGCCGTCGCCACCTTCGGCGGCCTGCACGTCATGTGCAACAACGCGGGCATCTCCGGCACCATGCACCGCAGCTTCCTGCACGACGACCTCGCCGACTTCCAGCGCGTGCTCGGCGTCAACCTGCTCGGCGTCATGGCGGGCACCCGCTACGCCGCCGGTCACATGGCCGGACACGGCGGCGGCTCCATCATCAACCTGACCTCCGTGGGCGGCCTCCAGGCGGGCGGCGGCGTGCAGACCTACCGCGCATCCAAAGCCGCGGTCGCCCACTTCACCAAGTCGGCGGCCATCGAACTGGCCAGGCACGGCATCCGGGTCAACGCCATCGCGCCGGGCAACATACCCACCCCGCTGCTCGAATCCTCCGCCAGGAAGATGCCGAACGGGCTGGGGGAGCGGTTCATCAAGGCCATGCGCGCCAACATGGCTGCCGACCGCCCGTTGCCCGTGGACGGTCGCCCCGAGGACGTCGCCGACACGGCCGTCTACTTCGCGAGCGAGCGCTCCCGCTACGTCACCGGCGCCGTCCTGCCGGTCGACGGCGGCACCGTGGCCGGCAAACCCCTTCCCGTGCCGGCGAAGCCTGCGCAGGAGGTGCGGGGATGAGCGCCAAGCACCGCGCACAGGCGAAGCCGACCGGCGTGCTGGTGGTCGGCGCGGGCGCCGCCGGCCTGGCCACCGTCGAGGCGCTGCGTCGCGGCGGCTACCGCGACCCGATCACCCTGCTCGGCGCCGAACCCCACCTGCCCTACGACCGGCCGCCGCTGTCCAAACAGATCCTCACCGGGGCCTGGCGCGCCGAGCAGACCATGCTGCGCCCGCCCCGCATGCTCGCCGAACTCGACGTCCGGGTGGTCCTCGGCGTCACGGCGCTGTCCCTCGACGCCGCCACCCGCACCGTGCACACCACCTCCGGCGCCTGGCGGGCCGACCACATCGTGATCGCCACCGGCGCGGCCCCTCGGCCGCTGCCCGGTATCCCCACCCCCGCGGGCGTGCACGTGCTGCGCACTCTCGACGACGCCCTCGCCCTGCGTGCCGCCGCGCGGCGCGGCGCGACCGTGGCGGTGGTGGGGGAGGGGGTGCTCGGTGCCGAGATCGCCGCCCCCACAGCGCGACTCGGCCGCTCGGTCCCCATGATCGGCCCGCTGCGCGCCCCCATGATCACCCAGCTCGGCGATGTCGTCGCCGACCGCCTCGCCGAACTGCACATCCGCCACGGCGTGCGCCTGCGGCTCGGCACGGGCGTGCGCGGCTTCACCGAACACGACGGTCGCGCCACCGGGGTCGTCCTGCACACCGACGCCGTGATTCCCGCCGACCTGATCGTCCTCGCCATCGGCGCCGCCCCCGCCACCGGCTGGCTCGACGGCAGCGGACTGACCCTGGACGACGGCATCGTCTGCGATCACGCCTGCCGTGCCGCCGCGAACATCTACGCCGTCGGGGACGTCGCGCGCTGGCGGCACCCCGATACCGGCCACACCGTGCGGCTGGAGAACCGGACCAACGCCTCCGAACAGGCCTCGATCGTGGCCGCGGCCGTTCTCGGTGGCGACCCGGCCTACCGGCCCATCTCCTATTTCTGGACCGACCAGCTCGGTGTGAAGATCCAGGTCTTCGGCGCCGTCACCTCCGGCGCCGAGGCCCCCGTGGTCGAGGGCGATCCGGCCGGCGACCGGTTCGTCGTCCGCTACGACAGCGCGGGCACGCCCGTCGCCGTCGTCGGCTGGAACATGCCGAAACAGGTCAGGGCGCACCGTCAGCGGCTGGTCGAAGCCGCCGCGGCCGCCCGCGACCGCGCCGCCGCGAGCGCGTTGCCGTGAATCCGTCTTCAGCACAGACCCGCTTCAGCACAGAGAGGTCACCCATGAAAGTGACTGTCGACCAGGTCAAATGCGTCGCGGCCGGTCACTGCGTCATGCACGCCGCCGACGTGTTCGACCAGCGTGACGAGGACGGCATCGTCGTCCTGCTCGACGAACACCCGCCCGCCGACCTGGCCGACGAGGTGCGAACCGCCGCCGCGATGTGCCCGGCCATGGCCATCCAGATCGAGGAGTGAACAGTGTCCGAAACACTCACCGGCACCAGCACGGCCGCCCAGATACCCGAGTACCCCATGCCCCGTACGCCCGCGTGCCCGTTCGCCCCGCCCGAACAGGCCCTGGCCCTCAACCGCTCCGCGCCGCTGAACCGGGTGCGGATCTGGGACGGCAGCACCCCCTGGCTGATCACCGGCTACCAGGAATACAAGACGCTCATGGCCGACCCCAGGGTGAGCGTGAACGACCACCTGCCCGGCTTCCCGGACTGGAACGAGGGCATGCGCGCCATCAAGGACGCGCGCCCCAAGTCGGTGTTCACGACCGACGGCGAGGAGCACAGCCGCTACCGGCGGATGCTCACCAAGCCGTTCACCTTCAAACGCGTGGCCGCCCTCCGACCCGGCATCCAGGCCATCACCGACGAGCACATCGACCGCATGCTCGCGGGCCCCCGTCCCGTCGACCTGGTCGAAGCGCTGGCCCTGCCCATCCCGACGCTCATGATCAGCGACATGCTCGGCGTCCCCTATGAGGACCACGAGTTCTTCCACAAGCACGCCACCCTCAATGTCGACCGCTTCGCCACCAGAGAGCAGGCTGCCGAGGGCCGCTCGACGCTGGCCAGGTATCTGATCGAGCTGCTGAAGCGCAAACTCGACGAACCGGCCGAAGACCTCGCCACCGACCTCGCCGAACGGGTCCGCGCGGGCGAGCTCGACATGCGCGAAGCCGCACAGCTCGGCACCGGCGTGCTCATCGCCGGCCACGAGACCAGCGCGAACATGATCGGCCTGGGCACCCTGGTGTTGCTCCGCAACCCCGAGCAGTGGGCTCTGCTGCGCGAGAGCGACGACCCGAGACTCGTCGCGAGCGCGGTGGAGGAACTGCTGCGCTATCTCGGCATCATCCAGAACGGCCAGCGCCGCGTCGCCACCGCCGACATCGAGATCGGCGGGGTGACCATCGAGGCGGGCGACGGTCTGATCTTCGACCTGTCCGCCGCCAACTGGGACGAGCGCGCCTGGCAGGCCCCCGACCGGCTCGACCTCACCCGGCCCGCCGCCCACCACCTGGGCTTCGGCTTCGGCCCGCACCAGTGCGTCGGCCAGCAGCTCGCGCGCGCCTAACTGCAGATCGTCTTCGAAACCCTCGTCCGCCGCGTCCCCACCCTGCGCCTGGCGATCCCGTTCGAAGACGTCGAATTCAAACACGACCGCCTCGCCTACGGCGTGTACGCGCTGCCGGTGGCCTGGTAGAAGGAGCAGAAACCGATGACCGCAGTCACCGGCGAGGTCTACTACGACCCCTACGACGTCGAACTCAACGCCGACCCCTACCCGATGTTCAAGCGGCTGCGCGAGGAGTCGCCGCTGTTCTACAGCGAAACCCACGATTTCTACGCGCTCTCTCGCTTCGAGGACGTCAACGCCGCCCTCGTCGACCACGGAACCTACAGCTCCGCCCGCGGCGCCATCGTCGAACTGATCAAGGCGAACATCCCCATCCCGCCCGGCGTGCTCATCTTCGAGGACCCGCCCGTCCACGACATCCACCGCAAACTGCTCTCGCGCATGTTCACCCCGCGCAAGATCGCCGCGCTGGAGGACAAGATCCGCGAATTCTGTGTCGCCTGCCTCGATCCGCTGGTCGGCACCGGCCGCATCGATTTCATCGCCGATATCGGCGCCCAGATGCCGATGAAGGTCATCGGAATGCTGCTTGGCATTCCCGAGGAGGACCAGGAGGCGATCCGTGATTTCGCCGACGAGCAGATGCGCACCGAAGAGGGCAAACCCATGAAGGCGGCCACCGAGGGTCTGCCCACCGGTGAGATCTTCGAACGCTACCTCGATTGGCGGGTGGACAATCCCTCCGACGACATCATGACCGAATTGCTGAACGTCGAATTCGTCGATCAGCACGGCGTGGAACGCAAACTCACCCGCGAGGAACTGCTCACCTACATCAATGTGGTCTCCGGCGCGGGCAACGAGACCACCACCCGCCTCATCGGCTGGGCGGGCAAGGTGCTCGCCGAACATCCCGACCAGCGCAGGGAATTGGCCGAGAACCCGAAACTCGTCCCCGCCGCGATCGAGGAACTGCTGCGTTTCGAACCGCCCGCCCCGCATGTCGCCCGTCACGTCACCCGCGATGTCGAATTGCACGGCCGCACCGTCCCCGAGGGCAGCGTCATGATGCTGCTCATCGGCGCCGCCAATCGCGACCACCGCGTCTATCCGCCCGACGGTGACGTCTTCGACATCCACCGCCGCGGCCGTCAGCACCTGTCGTTCTGTGTCGGCACGCATTTCTGCCTCGGCTCGGCGCTGGCCCGGCTCGAAGGCCGGATCGCGTTGGAGGAGATCCTGAAACGATTCCCGGAGTGGGATGTCGATCTGTCGAACGCGCGGCTGTCGCCCACGTCCACCGTGCGCGGCTGGGAAAGCCTGCCCGCCATCATCGCCTGACCCCCGTGCCCCGGATTTCGCTGCGGCGGCGGATATTCCGCCGGACCCGGGCGAAATTCCGGTAGCGGCATCCGATATCATCGGCCTACACAGCGACTTCATCGGGGAAACCGCCGTGAGGGGAGGGCACGATGTCGGACGAGAATCCGGTCGGGAAAATCGGCCTGCTCACTCTCGGCACCCGGGGCCAGGAGGGCGCCGGCCAGGTGGAGTTGGCCATCCGGGGCGGCAGGGAGACCTACACCGCCTGGTCGGCGGAACCGCTGCCCAGCAAGTCGACGGTCTTGGTGGTGGCGGATCGGGGCGGACGAAACCTCGACGTCGTGCCTTGGGTGGCACTGGAACTCTGATCAGTCAGTACCAACCGAGAAGGACGGCGAATGTTCGGTTACCGCGTGCCCGCGCCCAACGAGGCCCTGCTCATCTCCGGCGGCAACAGAGGAGGCGACGGCGCACCGTTCCGCGTGGTCACCGGTCAGGGCGCCTTCGTCATCCCGATCCTGCGCAAGGCCGACATCCTGTCGCTGGATCTGCACGAGGCCATCATCAAGGAAACCTGCGTCACCACCCAGGGCGTGGAGCTGTCGGTCAGCGCGGTGGTCGCGTTCAAGGTCGGCAACGACAAGGCCTCCATCATCAATGCCGCGCAGCGCTTCCTCGACTCGCAGAACAGCGCCATGTCCAGCACGGTCGGTGAGATCTTCGCCGGCCACCTGCGCTCGATCATCGGCTCGATGACGGTGGAGGAGATCATCCGTCACCGCGAGGTCCTCGCCTCGCAGGTTCTCGACAGCTCCAATGTCGAGATGGGCCGGATGGGCCTGATCGTCGACTCCATGCAGATCCGCTCGATCGACGACTGCGGCTCCGGCTACATCGAGGCGCTGCGCGCTCCGCACCTCGCCCAGGTCGAGCGCGAGGCCAAGATCGCCCAGGCCGAGGCCGACCGGGCCTCCGCGGAGGCGCAGCAGGAATCGCGCCGCCGCCAGGCCGAGTACACGCGTGAGACCGCCATCAAGGAAGCGCAGATCCGCGCCGAGACCGACCGCGCCGCCGCCGAATCCGCGCAGGCGGGCCCGCTCGCCGAGGCCAAGGCCAGGCGTGAGGTGCTGGAGGCCGAGGCCGAACTGGCCGTCAAGCAGGCCGAACTGCGCGAAAAGCAGCTGCAGGCCGAGGTCATCAAGCCCGCCGAGGCCAAGGCGCGCGAAACCGAGATCCTGGCCAGGGCCAAGGCCGACGAGATGCGCATCCTCGCCGAAGCGGCCGCCTCGCACGACCGCGTGGCCCTCGACCAGATGCTCATCGAGCAGCTGCCCCTCATCGTGGAGGCCGCCGCCAAGGGCCTCGCCGACTCGCACCTGACCATCCTCAACGGCCAGGAGGGCGTCAACGACACCATTTCCGGCATGGTCGGCCAGGGTCTCGCCGTGTTCGACGCCCTGCAGAAGGGCATCCGCAACGGTGAGGCGGGCGACGAGCGGCAGGACGCGCACCGCATCACGCACTGACCGATCGCTCCCGAACAACGACGACAGCACGGTATTGCCCTGATCGGCGGCGCGACTGTTCCATGGGAGGTGTGCCGCCCTCGGGTGGGCGGCGTCCTCGGTTCCGCGAGGGAGGTCACCGTGACCGTCGATCATTCGGGATTCGTCTACGACTCCGTGGTTGAGTTCGTGGAGAACTATCTCATCCTGGTCTACCGGCGCGATCTCGCCGGCCCGACCGAATTCGCCTGGTGCCCGGAGGGGTTCCGGCACGCCGAGGCGGCGGTACGCCTGGAGGCGCTGTGGCGGGCGTGGGAGCACCTGCGCCGGTACGGCGCCCCCGGTCTCAGTGTGTGGATGCTCGATCACGCCGACCCGAACCTGCGCGTCCTGCTCGACCCCCGCGGGCCGTTCGGCGCGTGCAGCGTGTCCGGCGGTCACAGTGACGAAATAGCGCCGCTGCCCGTCGAGCCGATGACCGACACCGCCGAGTGAATCTCAGACGGTGGCGGGTACCCGGCGCTCGACCAGCAGATTCTGCGCGAGCCTGCCGATGGGGCCGTGCGGGGCGTGCAGGACGCCGGCGTTCATCCCGACCCCGTCGCTGCCCACCGAAGCCTCGGCGGCGATGCCCACCCACTGCGAGCCCGGCTCCTCGAACAGGTGAACCGTCAGATCGGTGTTGAGGAAGGCGAACTCGGCGGGATCGAGCCGGGCGCCCACGCCGTTGGCGGCATCGGCGACCGTCATCAACCGCTCCAGATCGCTGATCTTCTCGCCCGCCACCAGCGGCAACCGCAATCGCACCCATGCCACCGTCGGGTCGCCCGGCTCGCCGCCGGGAGTGCCGAGCCGCCACTCCATCGCGTTGACGAACACCCACCCCACCCCGGTGCGCCAGCC
>NZ_JARWRU010001210.1 GCF_029867845.1 Nocardia farcinica
CCGCGGGGGGGGTCTCCGCGGGCCTCGGCGGCGTGCCCGCGCCGGTGGGCGGCACGCCCCGCGCCGCCGCGCCCCCGCCGGCGGTGCGGGTAGCCGACCTGCGCGCCTGCTACCTGCCCGACCCCGGCGCGCGCACCGCGGCGGAATACCTCGCCGGGCTGCCCGGCACGACACCCGCACGGTGAGGACCTCGTGAGCACCGACCTGACGCTGTCCACTCAGGGATTCCATTGGAATGAGGATTGCCGGCACTTCCAGGGCGGGCTGCCGTGCCGGCACTGGCGGGCCTGCCCGGGCTGCAGCCACTACGACCCGATCACCTATCGGGTGTTGATCGTGATGCTCAAACGCCTCGGCGACATGCTCATCGCCTCCCCGCTGCCGACCCGGATCCGCGATCAGCACCCCGGCGCGCACATCACCTGGCTCGTCGGCGCCGAATCCGCGCCCGTGGTCGAGATGATCGCCAGCGTGGACAGAGTCCTGGTCTGGGGCCCCGACACCGCCCACACCGTGCTGGCCGAGCACTACGACGAGGTTCTATCGTTCGAGCGCGACCCGGCCGTGGCCGGACTCGTTCCGCGCATCAGCGCCGACCACCGCGCCGGGCTGGCCTACGGCGGCCCGCACAACGCCCTCTACCCGATCGGCGAGGCGGCGCGGCACTTCTTCGCCATGAACACCTGGAACGATTTCCGCACCCGCAGCAACCACAAGACCTGGACCGAACTGTATTTCGAGATCGCGGGCTACCACTACACCGGCGAGCCCTACCAGCTCGAAGTCCCAGATGCCGCCCGCGCCCGCGTCATCACCGCGCTCGCCGGCACCGGCGGCTGGATCTGCCTCAACGTCGGCGGCTCCAAGACCACCAAACTGTGGCCGGTCGGCAACTGGATCGCCCTGGGGCGGCGGCTGCTCGACGACGGGCACCGGCTACTGGTGACCGGCGGGCCCGGCGAGCACGAGGTGTGCGAGCAGATCCTCACTGCGCTCGATACCGGCATCGGCCGGGTCCGCCACGACCCGTGGACCCTCGCCGAGTTCGTGGCCGTCCCGGAGTCGTGCGCGGTCATGGTGACCGGGGACAGCTTCGGCTACCACCACGCCCAGGCCCACGACCAACCCGTCGTCGTCCTGTTCGGGCCGAGCAACCCCGCCGAGGTGGTGCCCCGCCCCGCCGCCACCGTCACCGTCCTGCGCTCGACGCTGGCGTGCTCGCCGTGCGCGCACCAGGTCACCTGCGGCGGGATCGGAGGTTGCATGGAGACAGTCACTGTGGCGGCCGTGCACACTGCGGTCGCCAACCACCTCGCCACTACTTCCGTTGCTCCACAGGAGTTTTGACCATGGGACTCGTGCTCGGTCTCGGCGGCCCCTACCACCACGACGCCTCGGCCTGCCTGGTCCACGACGGCCAGATCGTCGCCTTCGCCGAAGAGGAGCGCTTCTCCCGGCGCAAACACCACCGCGACTCCCGCAGCGCCGCCGCGACCGCCGCGTGGTGCCTGCGCTACGCCGGCATCGGATGGGCCGACGTCGACGAAGTCGCTGTCGCGTGGAACCCGTCCTGGCCGGAACCGATCGAGGAGATCACCGACGAGGACCTGATCACCGAACTCCTCGGCCCTATCGCCGATCCCGATCGACCGCGCCGGTGCTCGGTCGTGGCCCACCACCTGGCCCACGCCGCTTCCGCGTTCTTCCCGGCTGGGGTCGGCGAGGCTGCGGTCCTGGTTGTCGACGGCTCCGGCGACGGGATCTCCACCAGCATCCACCATGGCACCCCGGCAGGCCTGCGCACACTGCGCGAATGGCCCTTCACTCAGTCGCTCGGCTGGTTCTACCAGGCCGCGACCACCCACGCCGGACTCGGCGACTGGACCCATGCCGGCAAGCTCATGGGCCTGGCCGCCTACGGCCGCCCGGTCATCGACCTCGGCTTCCTGCGCCCGGCCCGCGGCGGCTACCACCTCGACCTGTCCCGCTACGGCCTCGAACCCGCCACCGACCAGACCTACCGCTACAGCGATCTTCGCTACTATCGTGACCTGCAGACCGCTTACGGCAAGGCCTTCACCGCCGCCGGAATTCCCCCTCAGCGCGGCAGCGCCGAGGCCCACCTCACCCCCGCCGCCGACCTGGCTGCCTCGGCACAGCTACTGCTGCAGCGCTGCATGCTCAGCCTCGCCGGCACCGCGGTGCGCACCACCGGCTCGAGCGTGCTGTGTCTGGCCGGCGGGGTCGCGCTGAACTGCACCACCAACGGGATACTCGCGCGTACACCGGGAATCAGCGAGCTGATCGTCCAACCGGCTGCCTCAGACTCCGGCTGCGCGGTCGGCGCCGCCCTCTACTGCGCGCACCGCCGCGGCGAACTGACGGTGCCCGGCCACCGCCAAACCTTCCCGCTGCTGGGACCCGAATACAGCAACCACGACATCGAGGCCGCGCTGCACGATCTCGGCGCGGTGTACTCCACCCCCGATGACATCGCCACGACCACCGCGCAACTGCTGGCCAAGGGCAAGATCATCGGCTGGCATCAAGGCCGCAGCGAAGCAGGCCCGCGCGCACTGGGCGCCCGCAGCATCCTGGCCGACCCGCGTTCACCTCTGCACCGCGACCGCATCAACCGCGAGATCAAACGCCGCGAACCCTGGCGCCCGCTCGCACCCAGCATGCTCGACCTGACCCGGTGGACGATCACCCCCCACGGGCCCGCCGAAGCGATGATCGTCGCCCACGACGCCACCGATGCCGCCCGCCAGCACCTGCCCGCCGTCGTCCACGCCGACGCCACCCTGCGCCCGCAACTCGTTGACCCCGCCCGCCAACCCGACTACGCCCGCCTGCTCACCGCGTTCGCCGCCGAAACCGGCGTCGAGGCCCTGCTCAACACCAGCTTCAACGGGCCCGGGCAGCCGATCGTGGAAACCCCCGCCGACGCCCTGACCACCGCCGCCGACCTCGGCCTGGATGCAGTGGTCATCGGCGACTACCTCATCACCCCACCGGCCACCGACTGACCTCAAACACCCGACTCGCAGCGAGGACAATGACACCGTGACCAGCACCGACACCACAACCACCACCGACCGCACCGGCCTGCCCGAAGGAGTCCAGCTCGGCCTCGGCTGCGACATCGCCGCCGACGTCGACTTCCTCGTCGACCCCGGCGCCACGATCACCGTCGGTGACCGGGTCAGCATCCGCCGCGGCACCACCGTGCAGGCCAACACCGGCGGACACATCGTCATCGGCGACGACGTCGCGATTGGGGAGAACGTCGTCATCTCCGCCATGAACGTCATCCGGATCGGGCCCGGCGCCGGGATCTCGAACATGGTCGACATCCACGACCACAATCACCTGCCCCGCACCCACACCACCGTCGCGCCCGGCGCGCCGATCACCCCGTGGGCCAGCGGTTTTGAGGTCGCGCCCGTCACCATCGGCGCTGGGACGATCATCTCCAACAAGGTCACCATCGTCGCCGGAGTCACCATCGGCCAGAACACCCGCGTCGGCGCCAATGCCGTCGTCACCACCAGCCTGCCCCCAGGCGCCACCGCGGTCGGTATCCCCGCACAGGTCATCGCTCGCCATCCCAGCCCGCTCGACCCCACCGGGCTGCGGCCCGAATTGAGGATCGGCTGGTTCGGCACCAGTCTCATGGAGCACCTCGAGGCCCACAATCCGCGCCTGCACACCCAGGCCGACTTGCCCGAGATCGGCGAACACATCGAGGTCACCGAACGCCGCCACCGCGGCTACGTCACCGCCCTGACCACGACCTGGCAGACCCTCTACCCCTGGGTCACCATCACCTCCGACAACCACGGAGAAGGGGGCGCGACGTCACGCGACGTCCTGGCCAACCTGCGTGGCGCCGGCGGCCGCGGCGGCCCGGGGGGGCGGGGCCAGCACGGCGGGGGCGTAAACCACCGCAGTGGCCCACACCCA
>NZ_JARWRU010001211.1 GCF_029867845.1 Nocardia farcinica
AGGGGTGGAGAACAGGTCGAGTCGGACGGGCCCGACGCGCAGTACCCGGTGGGGTGCCGGGTTGCCGTAAATAGACGCCCAATCCAACCCCCATGCGAGGGTGGACCACGACACCTGGCAGCGGGCCTCATCGTGTGTCCCGGCGCGAGCGTAGCTATATCGCCGATAGGGACGGAGGTGGTGGGATGCCGATCCTCGAACAGGTAGAAACACCCACAGTGTCGCCGGACACTGTGCCGGTACCGAGGTCTCCGTAACCGCGGAGCCGCATCTCCTCGGTAAGCGTGGGGTCCGCGGGCGACGGGGTGAAGTCGGCGGCGCCGACGTTCTCCTGCAGCGCCTGTTCCCAGGCGCCGGAGGAGATCATCTCCTCGATCGCGTCGTTGATCTTGTCGCGGGCCTCCTGGTCGCCCTTGGCCAGGCCGATGCCGTAGTTCTCCACGGTGAAGGTCTCGCCGACGACCTTCAGCTGGCCGGGGGACTGGGCGGCGAAACCCGCCAGGATGATGTCGTCGGTGGTCACCGCGTCCACCGACCCGTTGCGCAGCGCCTCCACGCACAGCGAGTAGGTGTCGAACTCCTGCAGTTGGACGTCGTTGGCGTACTTGTCCTTGACGTTCTGCGCCGGGGTCGAACCCTTCACCGAGCACAGCTTCTTGTTGCCGTTGAGCGATTCGGGGCCGGTGATGTCGGTGTTGTCGGCCCGCACCAGCAGGGACTGGCCCGCCACGTAGTAGGGGCCCGCGAAGTCGACCTTCTCCTTGCGCTTGTCGGTGATGGAGTAGGTGGCGACGATGAAGTCGACCTGGCCGTTCTCGATCAGCGTCTCGCGCTGGGCGGAGGGGGCCTCCTTGAAGGTGATGTTCTCCTTCGCCACACCGAGCTTGCCCGCCACGTACTCGGCGACCGCCACGTCGAAGCCGGTGAAGGTGCCGTCCTTGGTACGCAGGCCAAGGCCGGGCTGGTCGTACTTGATGCCGATGGTCAGCTTGCCCTCCTCGGCGTGGTCGAGGGCGCTGCCCTCGTCGCCGCCACCGCAGCCGGACGCGGCCAGGGCCAGGGCGAGCGCCCCGACGCCGAAACGAAGTGCACGGGTGATCCTCATCGAGTTCCTAACTCCTTGTGTGATTTTCGCTGCCGTGTTCCGGGCGGAGAGGCTCAGTGGCTGAGAATCTTGCCCAGGAAGTCCTTGGCTCGTTCGGATTTCGGTGTCGTGAAGAAGGTTTCCGGGTCGGTGTCCTCGACGATCGCGCCGTCGGCCATGAACAGCACCCGGTCACCCGCGCGCCGGGCGAAGCCCATCTCGTGGGTGACCACCAGCATGGTCATGCCTTCCTTGGCGAGGGAGACCATGACGTCGAGGACCTCGTTGACCATCTCCGGGTCGAGCGCGGAGGTCGGCTCGTCGAACAGCATGACCTTGGGGTTCATCGCCAGGGCGCGGGCGATGGCCACGCGCTGCTGCTGACCGCCGGACAGCTGGGCCGGATACTTGTCGGCCTGGTTGGCGATGCCGACGCGTTCGAGCAGTTCCATCGCGCGTGTGCGCGCCTGCTCCTTCTTGATCTTGCGCACCTTCACCGGGGCGAGCGAGACGTTCTCGAGGATCGTCTTGTGCGCGAACAGGTTGAACGACTGGAAGACCATGCCGACGTCGGCGCGCAGCGCGGCCAGCGCCTTGCCCTCGGCGGGCAGCGGGACGCCGTCCACGGCGATGGAGCCGGTATCGATCGGCTCCAGCCGGTTGATGGTGCGGCACAGCGTCGATTTGCCGGAGCCCGACGGGCCGAGCACGATGACCACCTGCCCGCGCGGGACCTCGAGGTTGATGTCGCGCAGCACGTGCAGCTTGCCGAAGTGCTTGTCCACGGCCCGCATCGAGATCATCGGCGGAGCGGAATCGGTGGCCCTGTGCTCGGCTTCGGCGCCCGTCGATACAGCGTTCTTCGAATCAGCGGGTTCCGGTTTCGGGTCGTCGCCGGTCGTGCCGGTCGGTGCGGCGGCATCGCTCATGGTCATCGACCTTAAGGGGAAATCGACGATTTGCCCCGCTTTCAGCGACACGCCGAAGCGGCACGCCGCGCCGTCACCGCCTCGTAACGCGCCTGTGGGATCGCAGCCCCGCCCGCCGGGCCTGCGCGGATGCCCTGTCCGGCCCATCCGCGCACCCCCGTACCCTGGACGGGTGGAATCGATCGGACAGGTGATGAACGGAGAACGCAGCTACGAGATCCGCACCTTCGGCTGCCAGATGAACGTGCACGATTCCGAACGCTTGTCCGGCCTGCTGGAGGACGCGGGTTACGTCAAGGCCGCTCCCGGCGCGACCGCCGATCTCGTGGTCTTCAACACCTGCGCGGTCCGCGAGAACGCCGACAACAAGCTCTACGGCACGCTCGGCCATCTCGCCCCGGTGAAGGCGGGCAGGCCGGGCATGCAGATCGCGGTCGGCGGCTGCCTGGCGCAGAAGGACCGCGAGACCGTGGTGCGCAAGGCGCCGTGGGTGGACGTGGTGTTCGGCACGCACAACATCGGCTCGCTGCCGGTGCTGCTCGAGCGTGCCAGGCACAACGAGCAGGCCCAGGTGGAGATCCTGGAGTCGCTCGAGGCGTTCCCCTCGACCCTGCCCGCCAAGCGGGAGTCCGCCTATGCGGGCTGGGTGTCGATCTCGGTGGGCTGCAACAACACCTGCACCTTCTGCATCGTGCCCTCGCTGCGCGGCAAGGAGGTCGACCGCCGCCCCGGCGACGTGCTCGCCGAGGTGCAGGCGCTGGTCGACCAGGGCGTGCTCGAGGTCACCCTGCTCGGCCAGAACGTCAACTCCTACGGCGCCTCGTTCGCCGATCCCGACGAGCCGCGCGACCGTGGCGCCTTCGCCAAGCTGCTGCGCGCCTGCGGCCGCATCGATGGCCTGGAGCGGGTGCGTTTCACCTCGCCGCATCCGGCGGAGTTCACCGACGACGTGATCGAGGCGATGGCCGAGACGCCCAACATCTGCCCGCAGCTGCACATGCCGTTGCAGTCCGGCTCCGACCGGGTGCTCAAGGCGATGCGCCGTTCCTACCGCAAGGCGCGCTATCTGGGCATCATCGAGAAGGTGCGCGCGGCCATGCCGCACGCGGCCATCACCACCGACATCATCGTCGGCTTCCCCGGTGAGACCGAGGAGGACTTCCAGCAGACCCTGGACGTGGTGCGTCAGGCGCGGTTCACCAGCGCGTTCACCTTCCAGTACTCCAAGCGGCCCGGCACCCCCGCCGCCGAGATGGACGGCCAGCTGCCCAAGCAGGTGGTGCAGGAACGCTACGACCGGTTGATCGCGCTGCAGGAGGAGATCTCGCTGGCGGCAAACCAGGAGTTGATCGGCACCGAGGTCGAGCTGCTGGTGGCCGAGGGCTCGGGCAAGAAGAACGCCGCCACCGCCCGCATGAGCGGGCGGGCCCGCGACGGCAGGCTGGTGCACTTCCGTCCCGGCGGCACCGCCGAGCCGATCCGCCCGGGCGACCTGGTCACCGTGGACATCACCGCGGCCGCCCCGCACCACCTGATCGCGGACTCGCCCGTGGGCGGCCCCCGCCCCCCCCATAACCGAGGTGGTGGTGGTCCGGGCGGCGTTGACGAGCCCCGCGCCGCCCCGGGTGGGCGCGCCCCCGCGGTCGGGGGCGGCGGTGGTGATATAC
>NZ_JARWRU010001212.1 GCF_029867845.1 Nocardia farcinica
CCCCGCGCGCGGGGGGGGGGGGGGGGGGGGGGCGCCCCGGCCGCCCCCCCCCCGCGCCCCCCGTTCCGGCTGCCCGGGCGCGGGCTGCCGGACGCGACGCCGCCGGGCGGTCGCGGGTGGGATCAGGCCGGTTGCAGGCGGGCCTGCTCGGCCGAGGGTTCGGCGATGCCGAGATAGGCGATCTCGAACGGGGTCGCGACCATCCTGACCGTCGCCGCACCCGCCGCCGAACGGATCGTCACGACGTTGGCGGTGTGCTCGCTCTCGGTGAGCGTGATGTCGGGCTCGAAGCCGCCGCTCGGCGCGGCGCCGTGCTCGCGGACCACGATCACGGTGGTGTCCGAATGATGCCCGGTGACCGGCACCCCGTCGTAGACGACGACATTCGCCGACCGGTGCGAGTTCGCCTGCTGTGAGCCCGCCGACCAGGCCGCCAGCGTCAGCGCGGGGGAGCCGACCCGATCCACCATCGTCCGCCAGGCATCGTGGCGGGTGGTGTGCACGACGACGGTCGCGCCGACGGCGATGGCGCGCAGGATCACCTGCTTGGCGACCAGAACGCCCCCGGTGACCTCGACCCGCCGCACATGCGCGGCGACCAGCGGCATGGCCACACCCTGCCCGGAGTCGTCGGCGCCGATGAGCTGGCCGCAGCCTGCGATCGGCGTCGTCAGCTCGGTCAGCGCGTCGGCGTCGCCGATCACGCTCTCCTCCGGCAGGCCGGACTCGGCGGTGCCGATCGGCAGGGTGTGCACCAACGCGCGGAACTGCCTGCCGGGCAGCGCGATCAGGCCGGGACGGTCCGGCAGCTGCGCGTCCTTTCTCGTGGTGAAACGCACCAGCGCGGACACATCGATCCTGGCGCCGTCGCCGGGGTCAGAGGCCCGGCCCGGCTCCTCCGGCGCCCGCCGCAGCCGCATCGTCACCGTGGTGGCGATCGTCGATGTGGTCCACATGTCCGCGAACCCGCGCGGGCCGAGAGCGTCCAGCTCCGCCCGGAAGGTGGTGGTGCGCAATCCGTCGTGCTCGAGCGCGTCGGGCGATTCGGTGAACGCGGCGAGATCGACCCCGTGGGTCAGCTGGTGCACCATGGCGTTCAGTTCCGCGCTCGACAGCACCGAGGCCGTCAGCCCCCTGGCCGCCAGCCGGTTCGCGACCCGCTGGGTGGCCACGATGACCGTGCGCAGCACGCCGGTCGATCCGCCGCCCCGGCGGTTCGCGGCGGCCGCGTTGGCCAGCGGATCTAGCCGCAGCACCACCCAGACCGTGCGATGGGCGACCGCGGGCAGCGGGCCGAGGATCTGGTCGTAGAGCCGGGCGACCGCACCCACGGCGGCGGTGCGCGCGCCGGTGCTGATCACATCGATCGCCGCCAGTTCGATGTCGAACTGGTTGAGGCAGCGCGCCAGTTCCGGCAGCGGGACCTTGTCGCCGGTGCTCAGCCCGCTCGGGCTCAACCTGGTCACGAACGGCGGCGGCGCGTCCAGACGCAGCACGGTGATCACGTGACGGCCGTCCCAGCGCATGCCGTAGCTGCCGCCGTCGGGCAGCGGCACGTCGAACGGTGCGTCCCCGGCGGGGATCGGGCGTCTGCCGAATCGCTGCCGGACGAAGGCGGCCTTCGCGGCGAGCCAGCCCGCCGCGCTCGTCCCGCGGACCGGGACGAGCAACAGCACGAAGAGCGCGGCGGCCCCGCCCGCGGCGGCCGCGGGCGGGGCGTCGAAGATCAGGGCGGTCACCGCGATCGCGTTCGCCACCGCCAGGACCGCGAGCACCCGGCGCAGCGGAAACGTGCGGAAGAACCAGAATTGCGGGGAACGCAGGGGATGCACCGGGGCATCTGCGGCCGACCCGGCCGTAGTGGACGCCATAGCCTCATCATGGACCCCATTCGCCGACCTTCGCTACTGTTGTCCGACGAGATCACCTCGACCGCCGGTGTTTCCCGCTGCGGACGAGCCGATTTCGCATCGTGCAGTAGTTCCGTATCGCGGCCGTCCCGGAGGGTTTCTGTGCCCGCTCAGTTGACCACCCGTCAGCAAGTCAACGGCTATCGTTTCCTGCTGCGCAGATACGAGCACGCGCTCATCCGGCGCGACGTGCGAATGTTGCACGACCCCATGCGTTCCCAGTCACGATCGCTGATCGTCGGCGCGGTGCTCGGCCTGCTCGTCGTCGCGGGTGCGGCGATCATGGCCTTCCTCAAGCCGCAGGGCACGGTCGGCGACGCCTCGATCGTGATGGCCAAGGAGACCGGCGCGCTGTACGTGGTGGCCGACGACCGGTTGCACCCGGTGCTGAATCTGGCCTCCGCGCGGCTGATCACCGGCAGCAACGAGGACCCGACCTCGGTCAAGGCGTCGAAGCTGTCCGACCGTCCGCGCGGTCCGCTGCTCGGCATCCCCGGCGCCCCCTCCTTCCTGCCCGGCTCCTCGGCGGGGGATCGGTCCACCTGGAGCCTCTGCGACACCGTCACGCTCTCGCCGTCGGGCCGCACCACCAACGGGCTGAAGACCACGGCCATCGCGGGCGAGCCGGACACCGGCGCGGAATACGCGGCCCGGCCGCTGGGCGAGGCGCAGACGCTGCTGGTCACCAAGGGGGACAAGACCTATCTGCTCTACGACGGCAAACGCGCGGAGGTGGACCCGGCCGATCCGGTGCTCGTGCGCGCCCTCGGACTCGACGGGCTGACCGCCCGGCCGATCAGCGCCGGCCTGCTCAACGCGACGCTGGAGGTGCCCCCGCTGCGTGCGCCGGTCATCGACGGTCTCGGCGGCCCCGGACCGGGCGCGCTGGCCGAGGTGCCGGTCGGCGGTGTGATCCGGGTGCGCACCGTGGCCTCGGAGGACATGTTCGTCGTCCTCGCCGACGGTGTGCAGCCGGTGTCCCCGTTCGCGGCCGAGGTGATCCGCACCGCGAACTCACAGGAGATGGCCGATGTGGTCGCGGTGCCGCCGGACCGGCTGGTGGGTGTGCCGGTGGTGCAACGGCTCCCGGTCGATCGGTTCCCACGGGAGATCCCCGAGATCCTGACCGCCGAGAACGCTCCGGTCGGCTGCCTGACCTGGTCACGTGGCGCGGAGCACCCGGCCGCGACCGTCGAGTTCACCGCGGGCCGGGGGCTGCCGCTGGCCGTTTCGGCGGCGCCGGTGGAACTGGCCACCGCCGACGGCAGCGGCGACCGCATCGACGCGGTCTACATCCCGCCGGGCACCGGTGAGTACGTGCAGACCACCGGCATCGAGCCGGCGAGCGAGCGCCGGGGCAGCCTGTTCTACATCGCGGAGAACGGCATCCGCTACGGCGTCCCGGACGCGCAGACGGCCGCCGTGCTCGGCCTGGCCGAGACGCCGAGCCCGGCGCCTTGGCCGATCATCGCCGAGCTGGTCCCCGGGCCGACGCTGAACCGGGCCGACGCGCTCGTCAGCCACGACGTGCTGCCCACCGGCCTGCCCTGAGCGGCCGGTCCCGCTCGGTGGCCACGGGGGCCGCCCCTCAGCGCAGGGTGGACAGCACCGACTCCAGTGCCTTGCGCATGTCGTCGGCCTCGATGCGCATGAGCGTCGATTCGTCGAGCGCGGACAGGTCCAGGTCGGCGTCGCTGGCCAACCGGAACTCGCGTTCCTCCTCGGCGGCCTCGATGACGTTGCGGATGAACCGGCCGTTGCCCGCGAGATCGATGCCGCGCCGCGGGGCGCCGGTCTGGTCGGTGCTCTCGCGCTCGTAGAGTTCCGCGCACGCCGAGACGAGCAGGGCCAGCGCCTCCTCCGAGATCTCCGAATCCCTTCGGCCGGCGATGAACTGACCGATGCGGCCCAGTTCCTCTGGGGTGTAGGACTCGAACTTCACCCGTTTGGCGAACCGGGACGCCAGGCCGTCGTTGGCCGCGAGCAGCCGGTCGATCTCGCCGTCGTAGCCGGCGATGATCACCACCAGCCGGTCGCGGTCGTTCTCCATGCGGGCCAGCAGTGTGTCCACCGCTTCGCGGCCGAAGGCGTCGCCGCCGGACAGGCCGGTCTGGATCAGCGTGTAGGCCTCGTCGATGAACAGCACGCCGTCCATGGCGCTGTCGATCAGCGCGGAGGTCTTGATGGCGGTCGAACCCAGATGCTGGCCGACGAAATCGGCGCGCTTGGCCTCCACCAGATTGTCGGTCTTCAACAGGCCCAGCCCGCAATAGATCTTGGCGACCACTCGCGCGACGGTGGTCTTGCCCGTGCCGGGCGGACCGGTGAACGCCAGATGCTGACCGCGCGGGACCGCGGCCATGCCCTTCTCCGCGCGGACCTTGGCCAGCTGCGCGGTGGCCTGCAACTTCGCGACCTGGATCTTGACCGCTTCCAAGCCGATCTGCGCGTCCAGTTCGGCGCGCGCGGCCTGCAGGATCTGCTTGGCCCGGTCGTCGCGTTCCTGCTGGCCGAGCTCCTCGGGCGAGGGCGCGGAGGCCGGATCCCAGCGATCGGTGCGTGCCTCGATCTGTTCGCGGGTGGTGACGGTGAGGCGATACTTGGGATCTCGCATCGCCTTGGTGTTGGCCTCGAAGTCGGGCGCCTCGGAGAAGACCTTCTCGAACAGCGCCTGCGCCTGATCCTCGTGACCGGTCTCGCGCAGGCACAGGCCGCGGCAGAAGCGCGCGGTGGTGGCCGCCGCCGGAATCGGGCCCGCCTCGGCCTGTTCCATGCGCCGGATGGCCTCGCCGAACAGGCCGAGCTGTGCGCAGGCGGTGCCGACCATCACGTGCGCGCCCGCGGCGAGGTACGGATCGTCCCACTCGGCGGAGCCGGCGAGCACCGTCATCACATCCGACCAGCGCTGGGTCTGGTAGTGCAGCACGCCGCGCACATAGGCGCAGATGCGGTCGTCGACGCCGCGATCGGATTGCGACAGCTGTGATTTCCGATGCTCGGCCAGTTCGTCGAGCAAACGTTCGGCTTCGTCGTACTCACCGTCGGCGATCAGCTGCGAGGCCTGTGCCAGCCAGATCTCGGTGTAGCTGGCGAGCGGGTAGTCGATGTATTGGCCGACCACGAATCGCCCGGCGAGCACCCGTGGCGCCAGGCCGAGCCTGCGCTGCTCGCGGAACAGTGTGTGCTTGCTGGTTTTGTGCAGGTTGAACAGCACTTCGCGGGTGACCTCACCCGCGGCCGCGCGCCCGAGCCAGGCATCACACATCTGCGGGTCCCATTCGGTCGCCCGGGTGAACGCCAGCTTGGCGTAATCGAGGTCGCGAACGGACTCCTGGCCTTCGATGGCAATGCCGAGGGAGAGAACTCCTGCGTCGAACGCGCGTTGCGCTTGGCGATTGCCGGTCATGCGGGTTGGCCCCCAAAACTGCCGGGATGAGCGAATTCCCGTTAAGCATACCGGCTGCCGCTGCGATAGATTGAGGCTGTTGCCGGGGACAGGTGCAATGTAGGGAGTATTCGAGCCAGTGACAGAGTCGTCGACCGGTGGCTCGGGTGTGGCCGATCCAGAGCTGTGCCGCGTATCGGTCATCGGGGGCAATACCCAGGTTGATCTCGGGTTGCCCGCCACCGTGCCGATCGCGGCGTTCATCTCCGACATCGTCGAGCTGATCGAATCGCGCAACCCGGATCTGACCGAACACGAAGAGGGCGCGCCGCTGGTCACCCAGCACTGGACGCTGGCGCGGATCGGCCGCGATCCCATCGCCCCCAATCAGACCCTCACCGAGGCCGAGATCTACGACGGCGAGCTGCTCGTGCTCCGCCCGGTCGCGGCCAAGGAGTCGCCCGCGCTGTTCGACGACGTCATCGACGCCGTCTCGGAACTGACCACGACGAGTTTCCGGCACTGGTCGCCGATCTCGGCGGCGTGGATGGGCCTGATCGGCGCACTGGTGGCGGTCCTGGCGGGCACCGGCCTGCTGGTGGCGGCAAGAGCCGAGGACGCGGGCTGGGTGATCGGTTTCCTGCCCGCGGGAGTCGGTGCGGCCGCGATGGTTTCGGCGGTGATCGCGGTCCGCCGGTACGGGGCGTCGCTGGCCTCGGTGCTGCTGTCGTTGCACGGGGTGCTGCTGATCGCCGCCGCCGGAATGCTGTTCGTGCCCGGCCCCGTCGAGGCGCCGAACGTGTTGCTCGGCGCGGTGGCCGCACAGGGGGGGGGCGGGGGGGGGGGGAGCGGGGCCGGGGTGGGGGGGCCGATGTTAGCGGCGGGCCAAACCACCCCGCAGTTG
>NZ_JARWRU010001213.1 GCF_029867845.1 Nocardia farcinica
GCCGTGGCCGGTGTCCGCCGTCACCGGGACATCGGCGTGCTCACCCTGGGCGGCGGGCTGGCCGGCGTGCGGCTCGCTCAGGGCGCGCAGCTGGTCGAGTTCGGCGATGATGCCCGCCAGGGCGGGGTCGTCGGCGAAGGGCAGGGCGCGCAGCGCGGGCGCGACGGCGTCGAGCCGGGCGCCGACAGTCCGGGCGGACTCCTCGATCCCGGCCACGGTCAGTCCGGTGGCGTCCAGCGTGTCGGCGAGCTGCCCGGCGCGCTCGGCGGCGGTGGCGACCGCCGCGTCCAGGGCCTCGACCGAGGCGGTCAGCTCCCCGGCCCCGGCCTCGGCCTTGCCGAGCAGGTCGATCATCTGCTGGGCGCCTGCCTCGAATTCCGCCGCGCCGGCGGCGGCCGCGTCCACGCTCGCGCCGAGCAGCTGGGTGGTGAACCGCACCCCGCCCAGCCGGGTGCGCGCCTGGGCCGCCGCGTCCAGGGCGGCGTCCACGCCGGTGGCGCTGATCCGGCGGGTCAGCAGGGTCGTGGCTCCGTCCACCAGCTGCCGGTCCGCCCTGTCGCCGGTCAGCACGGAGACCTCGGCCCGCCGCGGCCGCGGGCCCGCCAGCGAGCCGACCGAGTCGGTCAGGTCGCCGGGCAGGGTGATGACCGCGGCGTAGGTGCCCGCCGCGGCCTCCTCGGCGGTGACGAACCGCCAGTCGTAGCCGCCGCCGTCGCGGCGCAGCGAGTCGGCCACCCGCGCACCGGTCGGGCCGGTGTCGGCGTCGACCAGGGCGATGGCGGTCGGCGGCGGGCCCGAGGCCGCGCAGGCGCTCGCGGTGCCCGTGACCATGACGCTGGCCACCGGGATCACCCATCGGGTTCGGATCGTTGTCATGTCCCGGACTCTATGGACCGATTTCCCTTCCTCCTCGTAGAGAACTCTGAGGATTCTGTGAGGCCGGATTCTGTGACGTTGCCGGGCGCGGGTCGTGAAACGAAACAGCGCCCCGGTCACGGATTCGGGACCGTCCACGGCGGGGGCGCGCCGCGCGCGGTCGGGTCATGCGATTTCCGAATTGCCGGGCCGTTGCGGCAATTCCAGAACCAGTCGCGCGCCGCCGAGCGGGCTGTCGGTGAAATAGGCGCGCCCGCCGTGTAATTGGGCCTGCTGCGCGACCAGTGCCAGTCCGAGCCCGGAGCCGCCTTTTCCGGCCTTGCTGCCACGACGGAATCGTTCGAACACCAATTCGCGTTCGTCGATCGGCAATCCGCTGCCGTTGTCGTCGACGGCGATGACAATCGTGCCGTCGCCGCGCCGGTGGGCGTGTACGGCGGCCTCGGTGGCGCCGCCGTGTTTCACCGAATTCGCCAGCGCGTTGTCCAATGCCAGCCGCAGTCCGGCGGGCAGGCCGCGGGTCACCAGGTCGGTGTCGGTGTCGATGCGCACGGTCAGACCGGGGAAGTGGCGCATGGCGTCGTGGGCGGCCTGATCGCACAACTCGCCCACGTCGGTGTCCACGTGGTCGCGGTCCTTGGTGAGATCGCCGGTGGCCAGCCGCTCCAGCGCCGAGAGCGTGGCCTCCACCCGTTCCTGGCCGCGCTGCAGATCGTCGAGGATCTCCGCGCGCTGCTCGGCGGTCAGGTCCAGGGTGCGCAGCACCTCCAGATCGGTGCGCATGGCGGTCAGCGGGGTGCGCAGCTCGTGGGCGGAGACGGCGGCGAAGTCACGGGCGGTGGCCAGGGCGGCGGCGGTCTCGGCCTGGGCCCGGTCCACCCGCGCCAGCATGGTGTTCACCGCCTCGGCCAGTTGCTCGGCCTCACGCACCCCCGAGCCGTCGACCGGCGGCTGCGCCGTGGCGGGATCGCCGAAAGCGGTTCGCGCGCCGACCCGTTCGGTGAGGTCGACGATCGGGCGCACCGCGCGTCCGGCGAACAGCCAGCCGAGCGCGGCCGCGGCGGCCACCGCAAGCACCGCGCCGCCGAGCACCCTGCGCTGCTGTTCGGCGGTCACCCTGGCGGCTTCGTCGGCGGGAATGCCCAGCGAGACGGTGCGCCCGGCGGGCTGGTTCTCGGTGGTGGTGAGCACCCGGTAGCGGGTGCCGTCGACGGTCACGGTGCGCGAGCCCACCGGCAGGTCGGGCAGCCGCACCGGGCTGCTGGCGATCAGTTCGCCGTCGTCGCGCACCGACAGCGCCATGTCGTCGTTGAGGCCGGTCAGCCCGAGCACGCCGACCGCGATCACCGGGTCGATGAGCACCAGCCGCGAGGCCACCGCCAGCTGCTGGTCGCTCTGTTGCAGGTTGATGCGCTCGATGGCGCGCACGGCGACCGCGCTGACCAGCAGCACCAGGATCACCGCGCCCGCGGCGGCCGCGCCGGCCCCCCTGGTGCGCAGCGAGAACGTCCGGCGTCGGCGCGGCCGCGCGCGGCTGTGCCGATCCACCCCGTGCTGATCCACCCCGTGCCGATCCACCCCGTGCTGATCCGACCCGTGCGAACGCATTTCGGGCGAACTCACTTGGGCGCTCGCAGGACGAACCCCACCCCGCGCACGGTGTGCAGCAGGCGCGGGGTGCCGTCGGCTTCCAGCTTGCGGCGCAGATAGCCGACGAACACGTCGACCACATTGGTGTCGGCCGCGAAGTCGTAGCCCCACACCAGCTCGAGCAGCCGCTCCCGGCTCAGCACCACGCCCACATTGCGCGCCAGCGTGGACAGCAGTTCGAATTCGCGCTTGGTCAACTCGACCTCGCGCCCGTGCAGCAGCGCGCGATAGCCCGCCACGTCCACCGCGAGCGGGCCGACCGTGACGGTACCGGGCGCGGCAGTGGGCGCGCTGTCGGTGCGCCTGCGCAACAGGGCTTTGATCCTGGCCACCAGCTCGGCCAGCACGAACGGTTTCACCAGGTAGTCGTCGGCGCCGGACTCCAGGCCGGAGATCCGGTCGTCGACCGAGGAACGGGCGCTGAGCACGCACACCGGCACGTCGTTGCCCAACGCGCGCAGGGCGGTCACCACCCCGGCCCCGTCCAGCAGCGGCATGTTCATGTCGAGGACGACGGCGTCGGGACTGTGCTCGTTCACACTGCGCAGCGCGGCGGCCCCGTCACGGGCCACCAGCACCCGGAAACCGGACAGCCGCAGGCCCCGTTCCACCGAGACGAGCACGTCCTCGTCGTCGTCGACGACGAGGACGGTGGGCAGGTCGTCCGTGTTCACGCCGACCATTGTCCCGGTGCGTGCGGCCGGGGCAGCCCAGCGACACCGGACGGCCCGGCCCCGCGGCGCGCGGCCCCGAACCGGACGGCGTTCGACAGCGCCGCCTCCGCGGGGGAGACGGCGCTGCCGACGGCCGGTCTGTGCCGGACAGGCGTCATCGCGGGACGATCAGTAGTTCTGGCAGGTGGCCGCGACCTGGGCGAGCACCTGGCTCAGCTGCGCCGCCCTCGGATCGTTCTCCGCCCGCTGGGCGGCCTCGGGGTTCTCCGCCAGCAGACGCTGGAACTCCGCGCGGCGCTCCTCGACCGGGCGGTCGAACTGCTGCTGGAGCAGGGCCTTCTGGCTCGGGTTGGCGTCGAGCAACTGGGCGAGCTCGGGCGCCTCGACCCGCAGTGCCGCCTCGACCTGGGCGAACGAGCAGTCGCTGCTGAGCAGCGGCTCGGCCAGCTCGGCCGGTCCGGCCGCGGCGACCGAGGGGCCCAGGAAGACCGCGGCGCCCGCGGCAGCGGCGGCGGTCAGGCCGGCGAGACGGGTACGGGTGCGAACGAGATTCATCGATCGATCCTCCAGATCCTGTCGGGGTGTGCGGTGTCCGACTACCCCGACGGTAGGCGCGCACACGACCCCCGAGTGTGAGAGTTCGATGAGGAATCTCTGAGGAACCATTCCGCGGGCGCGCGAAAACGCCTCTGACATGGACCTTTTCGGTGTGAGGCGTCAGACGCTCGGCTGTGGGTCCTCTCCGGCGGGCGCGCCGCCGTTGCTCGCCGCGGCCCGCGCCGCCCGCGCGGCGGCATCGGCCCTGCTGGTCAGGATCTGGTCCTCCAGCGCGGCCAGCACCGCCGGGTCCTCGATGGTGGAGGGCACCTCGACCTGCTCGCCCGCGCTGATCTGGCGGATCGTCTTGCGCAGGATCTTGCCGGAGCGGGTCTTGGGCAGCCCGGCCACGACCACCGCGTCCGAGAGCGTCGCGATGGTGCCCACCTGCTCGCGCACCCGGGTGATCAATTCCGCGCGCAGGTCGGTGGGATCGATGTCGACGCCCTCCTTGAGCACCACGTAGGCGATCGGGCGCTGGCCCTTCAGCTCGTCGGGCAGGCCGATGACCGCGCACTCGGCGACCGCCGGATGACCGGCGACGGCCGCCTCCATGCTGCCCGCGGACAGCCGGTGACCGGCCATGTTGATCACGTCGTCGCTGCGGCCGAGGACGTAGAGATAGCCGTCCTCGTCGAAGTAGCCCGCGTCGCCGGTGGCGTAGTGGCCGGGGAAGGCGGAGGTGTAGGAGCGGATGAAACGGTCGTCGTCGCGCCACAGCCCCGACAGCGTGCCCGGCGGCATGGGCAGGCCGATCACGATGTTGCCCTCCACGCCTGGGGCCACCGGATTGCCCACCGCGTCCAGCACCCGCAGCCGGAAACCGGGCACGGGCACCGAGGACGAGCCCGCCTTGATCGGCAGCTGTTGCAGGCCCAGCGGGTTGGCGCAGATCGGCCAGCCGGTCTCGGTCTGCCACCAGTGGTCGACCACCGGGCAGTCGGGCCGCCGCGCCAGCAGGGTGTGCGTCGCCCATTCGAAGGTGGCCGGGTCGAGCCGCTCGCCCGCGCAGAACAGCGCCCGCATCGACGACAGGTCGTGGCTGTGCGCCAGCTTGGCCTCCGGGTCGGCCTTGCGGATGGCCCGCAGCGCCGTGGGTGCGGTGAACAGCACCCGGACGTCGTACTCCTCGACGATGCGCCAGAACGCGCCCGCGTCCGGGGTGCCCACCGGCTTGCCCTCGTAGAGCAGCGTGGTGGCCCCGGCCAGCAGCGGCGCGTACACGATGTAGGAGTGGCCGACCACCCAGCCGACGTCGGAAGCGGCCCACATCACCTCGCCGGCGCCGATGTCGTAGATGTTGCGCATCGACCAGATCATGGCCACCGCGTGCCCGCCGTTGTCGCGCACCACGCCCTTGGGTTTCCCGGTGGTGCCCGAGGTGTAGAGGATGTACAGCGGGTCGGTCGCGGCGACCGGCACCGGATCGGCCTTCGGCGCCTCGGCGACGGTGTCGTCCCAGTCCAGCCAGCGCACCGTGTCGCCGGGGCGGCGGTAGTCGTCCTCGTCCGGCGCGAAGTGCGGGGAGCGACGCTTGACCAGCACGTGGCGCACGGTGTCGGTCTCGGCCAGCTCCAGCGCCCTGCGCACGATGGGCGGGTAGGCGATGCGCCGGTTGGGCTCGAGGCCGCCGGCCGCCGTGAGAACGAGCACAGGTTCGGCGTCGTCGATGCGGGCGGCCAGTTCGGGCGCGGCGAAACCGCCGAAGACCACCGAGTGCACCGCGCCGATGCGCGCGCAGGCCAGCATGGCGATCACGGCCTCGGGGATCATCGGCAGATAGACCACGACCCGGTCGCCCTGGCGCACGCCCAGCTCGCGCATGGCCCCGGCGAAGGTGGCGACCTCCTCCACCAGTTCGGCGTAGGTGTAGGTGCGCTTGGCGTGGGTCATCGCCGAGTCGTAGATCAGCGCGGGCTGGTCGGCGCGCTCGGGCAGGTGCCGGTCGAGGGCGTTGAAACAGGTGTTGAGCCTGGCGTCGGTGAACCACCTGGCCACCGGCTTGAGCCCGGGATCGACGATCTGGGTGGGCGGGACGTCCCAGTCGACGGCCTGGGCCGCGTCGGCCCAGAAACCGGCCGGGTCGACCAGACTGGTCTGGTAGACCGGCCGGTACTCGCGCTGTTCGTTCAACTCCGGTGACTCCCTAGCCCTCGCTTCGATGCCCGCCTCGATAGATCCGAATGATTGTGGCAGACTTCACGCGACGTCCGGGAGGGCGCCGCGACCTCTGGTTATGCCCGGAACGGGCAGGTCAAGTCCCATGGCGCTACCTGATGTCGCCCAAGCTGTTATTGATCCGTTAGAATCTGATGTCACTTATTTCGGCCGTCATAGACGCAATTTCTCGGCCAGCCGCAGTTCTCGGCCAGCTCCACCTGTCGAGCCAGATGGAGGTTCGCTGATGGCGCGTGGATGGGGCCAGTTTGGAAAGTGAGTGGGAGATGCGTGACGCCGCAAGGTCCGGCAAGAAGCGCTGGGCGCTCGGCAATTGGGACCTGCGCTGGAAGGTTACGGCGGTTCTCGCCGTGCCGCTGGCCGTCGCGGTCGGTCTCGGAGTGTCGAGGATTACTTCGGAGTTCGGCGAAGCCAACCGCTTGGAGAACGTCTCGGGCAACATCGAGGTCATTCCGGCCGTCACCGGCCTGAGCGCCGCGGCCGCCACGGTCGCGGGCTCGCAGATGGTGTCGCTGATCCCCGGCGCCTCCGTGGTGACCGATCAAGACCTCACCGAGCTCGACCAGGCGATCGCGACCGCGGAGGACGCGGTCGGCAAGTTCGACGGCCGCCCCGAGTCGCAGGACTCGCTGCAGACCATGATCACCGAGTCCAGGGCCATCCTGGCCAGGGGCAAGGCCGCCGCCGACGCCGACGAGGCGCTCGGCGGCATCGACAAGATCCGCAACGAGAACGTGAGCATCGTCGAGGCCACCGTCTCGCAGGTGAGCGACCCGGCGGTGGACGCGGCCAAGCTGCGCCTGGTCGACTCGCTCAACACCCGCGCGACCCTGGTCTCCGAGCTCGCCGCGTTCAACATCGTGTTGCACGACTTCAAGGCGGGCGTGCAGGCCTTCGTCGCGGCCTCCGAGGCCGAGCGCCACCTGCTCAACGTGCTCGCGCACCGCTTCCCCGAGGGCGACACCGCCATCCAGGATCTGCGCGCGGGCGTCGACACCCGCATCGCGCTGATCGAGGGGCCGGAGGCGCAGGCGGGCAAGATCCCGCTCGGCGAGTTCAAGACCTCGCTGACCACCAGCGTCGACGTCTACGAGCGGGTCATCGCCAAGGCGACCGACGACCTCGACGCCGCCATGGCCGACCTGTCCGGCCGCGCCAACCGGGAGGCCTGGACCTACACCGCGGTCGTGCTCGCGACCATCCTGGCGGCGCTGCTGCTCGCGGTGTTCGTGGCGCGGTCGATGATCGTGCCGCTGCACCGGCTGCGCCTGGCCGCCCTGCGCGTGGCGGAGAGCGATCTGCCGCACGAGGTCGCCCAGCTGCGCACCGGCGCGTCCCCGGAGGACGTGCCGCTCGAGCCGATGCCGATCCGCTCCGACGAGGAGATCGGCCAGCTGGCCCGCGCCATCGACGACATCCACGGCCAGGCGCTGCGTCTGGCCAGCGACCAGGCGCAGATGCGTTCGCAGGTCAACGACATGTTCGAGACCCTGGCAAGGCGCTCCAAGTCGCTCGTCGACCATCAGCTCACCCTCATCGAGGCGATGGAGTACGACGAGAAGGACCCGCGCCTGCTGGAGAACCTGTTCCGGCTGGACCATCTCGCCGCCCGAATGCGCCGCAACGGCGACAACCTGCTGATCCTGGCGGGCACCAAGCAGCGCCGCGCCAAGTCCGCCCCGGTCGAGATCGCCGACGTGCTGCGCGCGGCCATCTCCGAGGTCGAGGACTACGAGCGCGTGAAGCTCGGCGCCACCCCGCGTGGCGCGCTCAAGGAACCGGCCGCCTCCGACCTGGCGCACCTGTTCGCCGAGCTGCTCGACAACGCGCTGCGCGCCTCGCCGCCGGAGACCGATGTCAAGTTCACCTTCGCGCAGGCGCACGACCAGGGCCTGCTGATCGAGGTCGCCGACCGCGGCATCGGCATGCCGCCCGCGGAGATGGCCGAGATCAACCGCAAGCTCGAGCAGACCGCCGAGCCCGGCCCGGAGACCGCCCGCCACATGGGCCTGTTCGTGGTCGGCCGGCTCGCCGAACGGCACGGTCTCACCGTCCGGCTGCGCCCGACCTTCGACACCGCCCGCGACCCGGGCGTCACCGTCACCGTGCACGTGCCGGTCGGCCTGATCGTGCCGGTCAAGGGCAGCTCGGGCCAGGGTGTGCAGATCGCCCCGGCCCAGCCGAACCCGAACCAGCCCGCGGCCATGCAGACTCGCGCGGTCACCCGCACCTCGGCGGGCAACATGGTCGTCACCGTCGACCCGGGTGTCAGCGGCCCGATCCGCACCGATTCCGCGCCGAGCACGCCGAGCACACCCACGCCGAGCGCCCCGGCGGCCCCGGCGGCGGGTCCCGGCGGTCTGCCGCAGCGCCAGCCCGGCTCGGCCGCCGCGTCGGCGGGCATGTCCACCGGCGACAGCGGCTCCGGCGGCGGTCCGCACTCGGCGAGCCTGCGCGAGTCCAGTGCCT
>NZ_JARWRU010001214.1 GCF_029867845.1 Nocardia farcinica
CCTTCGGGGCGAGGCGACGGTGGGACTTCCCGGAGGTTATGGGGGACCTCGAGGCCTAACTCGTGCAAATCATCGAATTGGAACGACTCGACCGCAGCTGACGTGCGCCGGACAAGCCACGCGACTACCCCCCTGACCACCGAAAGAACAGCACGACTCGACCGCAGCCGAGCGATCAGCGCGGTTCGGGGGCGAACGAGAGCGGTTTGCCGGTCGCCGACGAGCCGAGGAAGACCCGGAACACGGCCGGGCGGCGCTGCTGAAGTTCCAGCCTGCCGCCGTCGGCCTCGATCAGCGCGCGGGCCAGCGCCAGGCCGACACCGGTCGAGCCGCCCGCGGAGAAGCCACGGTCGAAGATGTGCGGAGCGAGTTCGTCGCGCACGCCCTCGCCCTGGTCGGCGACCTCGACGCAGACCAGCGGCTCGCGGGCGAAGCCGGGGCGCACCTCACGCACCGAGACCGTGCACACCCCGCCGCCGTGGATCAGGGCGTTGTCCACCAGCACGGTGACCGCCTCGCGCAGCCGCGACGGGGTGATCCTGGCGCGCAGCGAGTCTTCGCCGGTCAGCACCAGGGTGCGGCCCGCCTCGCCGAAGGGCGGCTTCCACTCCTCGATCACCCCGCGCAGTTCCTCCATCACCGGGATGGGGTCGCGGTCGGCGGCGTCCTCGTCGCGGGAGGCGCGCACCAGGTCGTCGATGGCCTCGGTGAGCCGGTCGACCTGCGCCATCGCCTCCTCGGCCTCGTGCACGACCTCGGGGTCGCGGTGCGCGGACAGCTCGTCCAGGCGCAGGCGCACCGCGGTCAGCCTGCTGCGCAGCTGATGGGAGACATCGGCGACCAGGGCGTGCTCGCGTTGCAGGCGGCCCGCGATCTCCACGGTCGCCGAGTCGAGCACGTCGGAGACGCGGTCCAGCTCGGAAATGCCGTGCCTGCGCGGGTCGGGCCGGAAATCGCCCATGGCCAGCCGGGCGGCCCGCGCCGCCACATCGCGCAGCGGATCGGCGACCCGGCGCGCGGTGACCACGGCCACGGTGACCGCGGCGCCGAGCGAGGCCAGCACCGCCAGCGCCACCACCGCCGCGGCCTGACGCTGCATCTTCTTGATCGGCGCCGACGGCACCTCGAGCCGCAGCGAACCGGAGGTGCCCATGGCCAGCGACTCCACCAGCGGGTCGTGGACCATT
>NZ_JARWRU010001215.1 GCF_029867845.1 Nocardia farcinica
CCCCCCCCCCCCGCCCCCCCGCCCCCGCGGGCGCGCGGCCGTAGACGGCGGCGAACCGGCGCCGTGCCGCCGGGGCGGGGAGAAGGAGCACCGCGGCGGCCAGACAGAGCGCTGTCTGCGTCATCGGCCGAGCCGTTCCCCGATGAGCGCGGCCAGGCGCGGGGCGGCGGGAGCGGGCCCGCCATCGGCGCGCCAGGCGGCGACGATGCGCACGCGCCCGTCCTCCGCCCGCTCGACCACGCAGATCTCCCGCAGCCCTCGGGTGCCGTCGGCGGCGCGGCGGACGTGCAACACCACCTGGACGGCGGCGGCCAGCTGGCTGTGCAAGGCGGCGCGGGTCAGACCGCCGAGGGCGGCGAGGGCTTCCAGACGGGCGGGGACCTCGCTCGGGGAATTGGCGTGGACGGTACCCGCGCCACCGTCGTGGCCGGTGTTGAGCGCGGTGAGCAGGTCGACGACCTCAGCCCCGCGGACCTCGCCCACGACGATGCGGTCGGGGCGCATGCGCAGGGCCTGCCGAACCAGGTCGCGGACCGTCACCTCACCGACGCCTTCCACATTGGCGGTGCGGGCGACCAGGCGCACGACGTGCGGGTGGGGTGGGGCGAGTTCGGCGGCGTCCTCGACGCAGACGATGCGTTCGGCGGGATCGACCGCGGCCAACAGGCTCGACAACAGGGTGGTCTTGCCCGCGCCCGTACCTCCCACCACGAGGAAGGCCAGCCGGGCGCGAATGATCTCGGCCAGGAGCGCTTTCGCCGGGGCGGGCACCGCGCCCGAGGCCGCGAGCGCGTCGAGGCCCTGGGTAGCGGGACGCAGCACGCGCAGCGACAGGCAGGTGCCGCCGGGGGCGATCGGGGGCAGGACGGCGTGCAGGCGGACGCCGAAGGAGGGGCCGAGCGCCGAGCCCGCGCGGCCGAGCTTGCCGTCGACCCAGGGTTGGGCGTCGTCGAGACGGCGCCCGACCGAGAGGGCGAGGCGCTGGGCGAGCCTGCGGACGGCGGGCTCGTCGGGGAAGGTGACCGAGGTCTTCTCCAGGCCGCGGCCCCGGTCGATCCACACCGCGTCGGGGGCGGTGACCAGAACGTCGGACACCTGCGGGTCGTGCAGCAGCGGTTCGAGCAGGCCCGCGCCGGTGAACTCGGTCTGCAACAGCCGCAGGGCGCGCAGCAGGTCGGTGTCGCCGAGCACGCCACCCGCCTCGGCCCGGACGGCCGCGGCGAGCTGCGCCGGGTCGGGAGCGCCGCTGTGCCCGGCGAGCCTGGCCCGCACCCGGTCGAGCAGTTCGGCGGTGACCAGGGTGCTCATCGGATCCGCTCCGGTGCCTCGAGGACGTCGAGCACCGCGGCCGCCGCGATGGCCAGCGGGCCGCGCCGCGGCGTGCGCAGCCCGCCCCGCTCGAGCCGGTCGGGCAGATCGGGCTGGGCGCGCACCGCGGCCAGCAGCGGCAGGTCGAGCACCTCGGCGATCTCCTCGCCGCGCAGACCGCCGGGCGCCGGTCCCCGAACGACGATCCCCAAGTTGGGATTACGGGCCGCGATATGGGCCGCGACGGACTCGGCGGCGGCCACCGCGCGCAGCCGGGCCGGTACGACGAGCACCACCAGGTCCGCCGAATCGAGCACCTGATCGGCTGCGGGCCCGCGCTCGCCGGACAGGTCGCAGACGACGAGATCGCCTGCGGCACGGCCTGCTTCGAGCACGGCATGGATCGCCGACGCGCCGATGCGGGTGGGCAATCGGCCGGCACCGCCGCGCCCGCAGGAGAGCACGGCCAGCCCGGGAGCGGCGGCGGGCAGCGCCTCGTGCAGGGTGTGCGCGGCGACGCGGCCGTCCTCGACCACCAGGTCCGGCCAGCGTGGTCCCGAGGCGTTCTCGACGCCGAGCAGCAGGTCCAGACCACCGCCGAAGGGGGCGGCGTCGACGAGCAGCACGCGGCGCTCCCGCGGTTCGCCCACCGCGCGGAAGGCGGTCGCCGCGGCGAGCACGGAGGCGCCCGCACCCCCGCAGGCCCCCGCCACGGCGACGACCACGCCGTTGCCTGCACGGATCTCGGCGTGCTCAGCAAACTTCTCGACAAGCCCCACCGCGGCACCGGGAAGGGCGATGACGCGCTCGGCTCCCACTCCCGTAGCGGCCTGCCAGTCGGCCAGGCCTGGCTCGCCGTCGACCACGAGGACTACCCCGGTTCTGCGGTGCCGAATCACCGCCGCGCACTCCCTCGCGCACGCTGTGTCCAGGATCACCAGCGGGGCCGCCGCCCAGGTGTGCCTGCCCACCGGGGGCTCGGATTCGGCGAGCGGGCGCTGCGCCGCGGCGGCCACCCGGCGCACCTCCTCGCGCAGACGATCATCACGGATCAACACGAGTGCGGGCCGGGTCAGCGGGGCTTCGAGCGGATCGGAGGACATGTCGGCCAGCGTCGCGGAAACCCGGAAGCACCGACACCACACGAATGCCGAATGTGGATAACTCGAAGGCTGTGGACAACCGAGCCGGCCTGGAACTACAACCGTCTGGAAATAGAGGACGGCCCCAGCCGGGGGGGGAGGAGGCTGGGGCCGTCGGGGTTCAGCCCCGGGGGGTCGGGCTGAACACGCCTGGAACATGTCCAGGTGCCAGCAATACTACACCCATCGACCGCCGCCCACGCAAGTGCGGCGCGCAAGAACTTTGCCGACCTCCGGCCGCTCCGGCGTTCCGCGAGCAAACCCGAACCGCGCGGCACCGGCGCGGTCGGGACCCGCGAACGGGCGGGCCCGCCTATCCTGGACAGGTGATGGCCGATGACGACCAGCCCGTGGTCGCGGACCGAAGGGCAGCGCCCGGATCCGCGCAGCACCCGAACCGCACGGGGCGGGTCGCCGCGTTCTTCGACCTCGACAAGACGGTCATCGCCAAGTCGAGCACCTACGTCTTCAGCAAGCCGTTCTACGCCCAGGGCCTGCTGAATCGCCGTGCGGTACTGGAGAGCAGCTACGCGCACTTCCTCTTCCTGCTCTCCGGCGCCGACCACGATCAGATGGAACGGATGCGCGAGCATCTGACCAAGATGTGCGCGGGCTGGGACGTGGAGCAGGTGAAAGCCATTGTCGCCGAGACGCTGCACGAGCTGGTCGATCCGGTGATCTACGCCGAGGCAGCCGATCTCATCGCCGACCACCACATCCGCGGCCACGACGTGGTGATCGTCTCGGCCTCCGGCGAGGAGATCGTCGCGCCCATCGCGCGGGCCCTCGGCGCCGAGCACGTGGCCGCCACCAGGATGGTGGTGGCCGACGGCAGGTACACCGGCGAGGTCGAGTT
>NZ_JARWRU010001216.1 GCF_029867845.1 Nocardia farcinica
GGGCGGTTGGTGGCGGCCCGGTGCGCGGCGCGCTTGGCCTTGATCCGCTCGTTCTCGCGCAGCACCTCGGCGAACCAGCGCAGCCGGGTGGGGTCGATCGACTCGAACTGGCTCATCCGGCAAGCGTATTGCACCACCGACGACGGTCCGGCCGAGCCCGCCCGCTAGGCTGTCGCGGTGAGTGCGGACAAGAAATCGCAGATGATGAAGCCGCTGACGGCGGCAGGCAAGCTCGGCATCTACCTGCCGGCCGCGCCGGCGGAGTTCCGCGACTCCCCGCTGTCCTTCGGCGAGCTGGAGCGACTGCGCGCCGATCCGCCGCAGTGGCTGACCGACCTGCGCCGCAACGGCCCCTTCCCCCGCGACATCACCGCCCGCAAGCTCGGCATCTCCAACAGCGGCCTGGCCCGCGCCGAGGTGGCCGACGCGCTCACCGCCACCGAGATCGAGGCGCTGCTCGCCGATCCGCCGGAGTGGCTGGTGCGCGAGCGGGAGAACTACGCCGAGGTGCTGCGCGAGAACGAGCGGATCAAGGCCAAGCGCGCCGCGCACCGGGCCGCCACCAACCGCCCGGCCAAGAACCGTTTCGGCGAGGGCAGGAAGAACTGATTCCACCGAGGCCTTGACCTGAACATTGCTTCAGGTTTCACGATGGGTGTCGTCCATGCATCCGAGGCGAGGAGTCGCTCGTGAAAGCAGTTCAGGCAACAGATTTCGGTGGACCGGAGGTGCTCGCGGCGCGTGAGCTGCCCGATCCCGAGCCTGCCGCCGGAGAGGTGGTGGTCGGCGTCGAGGCGGCCGATGTGATGTTCCTCGACACCAGGTTGCGGGCGGGCTGGGGCCGGGACTTCTTTCCCGTCGAGCCGCCGTATGTGCCCGGCGGCGGCATCAGCGGCACCGTGCGCGCCGTCGGCCCCGAGGTGGATCCGGCCTTGATCGGCAGGCGGGTGGTTGGCGCGACCGCGGCCAGCGGGCTCTTCGGCGGCGTCCCCACCGGCGGATACGCCGAGCGGGCGCTCGCCCGCGCGGAGAGCTTGCACCTGGTGCCCGACGGGGTGAGCACGGAACAGGCCTGCGCGCTGGTCCACGACGGACGCACCGCGATCACACTGTTCGACCGCGCCGGGGTGCGCGCCGGTGACCATGTGCTCATCACCGCGGCCGGGGGCGGTCTGGGCACCCTGCTGATCCAGCTGGCACGTCGCGCCGGGGCCACCGTGGTCGCCGCCGCGCGCGGACAGCGCAAGCTCGAACTGGCCCGTGAGCTCGGCGCGGATGCCACCGTCGACTACTCGGCGCCGGACTCCTCCTCACCCGTGAGATCCCCGCATGACCGCCGCC
>NZ_JARWRU010001217.1 GCF_029867845.1 Nocardia farcinica
CCCGCACGTCGGCCGGGTCGGGCTCGGCGGCGGCGGCACGGCCACGCGGGCGCGGCGCCTCGCGGACCGGGAACTCGTCCCGGCCCCGGCCCCTGCCGCGGGCCGTGGTCGGGCCGGCGGCGTCGTCGGCGAGGCGCAAGCGGTTCTCGTCGTGGGTGCGGCCGCGCGCGCGGGGAGCCGGCCCGTCACGGAGTACGTCGCTGTCGGCCGGGTCACCGTCGTCGGGGTCGTTCCCGGCGCGCGGCCCGTCGGCCGGGCCGTCGTGGTCGTCGGCGGCCCGCTCGCCGGAATCGGCCGAGTCGCCGGCGTCGGACACCGCCTCGGCGACGGACACCGCCTCGGCGACGGGCTCGGCGAGAGAGTCGGACTCGGCGAGAGAGTCGCTGTCGGGGACCGCCTCGGAGTCGATCACGACGAGACGGTCGCGCTCGCTGCGCGGCTCGGAACGCTCGGCCGGTGCCCGCGTGCCCGCACCGGCGGTTCCCGGGACGGCGTCGCGGGACGCGGCCTCGGCGGAGGTGGTCTGTTCGGTGTCGGCGGCGCCTTCCGGCTCGATCGGGCCGTACCAGCGGGACAGATCTTTGTACGACTTCAACATTCCCCCATTCCCACGGGGCCGGGCGCGTGATATCGCATCGTCGGACCTCTCGGCGATCAGTTCGTGGAGAACGGGTAGTGGCGGCCGGCCACGCCGGGTGCCACGGTGGGCGGAATCGAGGTCACGCCCCCGGATGAGGCGCCATCGGCTCCTGTCCCGAACGGAAATTGTCCCGCACCGCCGGAGTTCGGAGTAGCCGACGCGCCGGGGGCCGTACCAGTTGATCCGCCGTCCACATGGGCCGGAGCGGACGCGGGCTCCCCTGCCGCTCCGGTGTGTTCGGCCAGGTCACGGGCGGTCGCGGCGAACCATTCGGCGACATACCTGGTGGGCGGCACATCCCAGGAACCCGCTCGCTCGGTGTGATAAGCGCCATGCTGACGCGCGGTGTCCCAATAACGCACCCAGGTGGTCAGATCCAGCAGCTCGCGCTCGTCGGTGACGGTGCGGACCACCTCGTCGTAGGCCTGGGTGACCAGCCGGGAGATCGTGGTAGGCGGGACCAGTTCGGGCACCGCGCCCGCCAATCTGCCGCCGAGCAGCGCGAGCCCGGCCGCGGGGTCGGCGAGTCCGGCGCGCGCCAGCTCCGACAGCACAGCGGGATCGAGCACCTCCCGCACGACCGCGGTCACGGCGTTGAACCCGATCAGACCGACCCGCAACAGCCCGTGCAACACCGCGCCCGCGTCGAGCGCGGTGCGCGGGTCGGAGGCGTCGGCCAGCCGCTCGGCGATCGACTTGCGCGGCGACAGCGAGATGTCCGCGGCCGTGGCGCCGGTGAGATCCTCGGCGGCCACGATCGCGGCGGTCCTGATCGAGGTGTAGGCCAGCGCCTGGCCGACCGAGAGCAGCGCGGCCACCGGGTCGCCGCCGGTCCGGCTCTGCCCGGCGATGTTGGTGACCACCCGCAGGATCGGTGCGTCCGGCGGCGCGTCGCACGCGAGATCACCCGCGGCGCAGAAGCCGGCCACCCGGCCGGTGAGCGCGCCGAAGTCGGCGGCCCGGTCGCGCTCGGGGCCGATGCCCCCGCCACGCGCGGGTGAGCGCGGCGCGGCGGCGAGTTCGGCCAGC
>NZ_JARWRU010001218.1 GCF_029867845.1 Nocardia farcinica
CCACCGCGGCCCGGCGCGCCGCCGCACCGGGCACGCCGGTTGGGGGCGCCGCCGGCCCCGGCCGGCGCGGCGGGAGGGTGCCGATGGCAGGCGAACTCGCCGTCGCGCTGCGGCAGAGCCCGTCGGTGCGCGTGGTCGTCACCGTGGACAACGTCGGCGGCGAGCTGGATTTCGGCGATACCGGTGTCGCCGTGACCGCTTGGGACACGCTCGTGCGCGCAGATCGACAGCCCTACGCGTTCCAGCCGTTCCCCGCGATGCAGACCCTGATGCTCGGTTACACCTCCGGCACGACCGGAAAGCCCAAGGGGGCAGTGCACACACACGCCGGGTTCACGATCAAGGTGGCCACCGAGGTGGCGTACTCGTTCGACATCTCGTCCGGTGACACCTTCTGCTGGATCACCGACATGGGCTGGGTGATGGGGCCGCTGTCGGCCTTCGGCACACACGCCAACGGAGCCACCCTGATGCTCTACGAGGGCTCCCCGGACGTGCCCGACGCCGGACGGCTGTGGGATCTGGTGCAGCGGCACGGAATCACGATGCTCGGCGTCTCCCCAACGCTGATCCGCGCCCTCAAGGCGACACCACTCGCCGAGATCGCGACGCGGGATCTGTCCTCGGTGCGTGTGCTCGGCTCGACGGGCGAGCCGTGGGATCCCGATTCCTACGACTGGCTGGCGCGCGACGTCTTCGGCGCCCGGGTACCGGTGATCAACTTCTCCGGCGGAACCGAGGTCGGCGGTTCCTTCCTGGCGCCCTACCCGGTGGAGCCGATTCCGAGCTGCTCGCTCGGCGGGCCTTCGCTGGGCATGGACGTCGATGTCGTCGACGACACCGGGGCACCTCTGCGCGGCGAGATCGGCGAGCTGGTCTGCCGTCAGCCCTGGCCGGCCATGACCCGCGGGGTGTGGCGCGATCGCGAGCGCTACCTCGAGTCCTATTGGTCCACTTTCGACGGCATGTGGTGCCACGGCGACTTCGCGCTGGTCGACGACGACGGCCAGTGGTATATCCTCGGCCGCTCCGACGACGTGATGAACATCGCGGGCAAGCGCCTGGCCCCCGCGGAGGTGGAGTCGGTGCTCACCACCCATCCTGCGGTAGCCGAGGCAGCGGCGGTCGGCGTGCCCGACGCGAAGAAGGGCGAGACGGTCTGGGTGTTCTGGGTGCCCCGGGCCGACGCGGATGTCGAAGGGGTCTCCGACGAGCTGCGGCGCCTGGTGGCGACCGGTGTCGGGAAGCCCTTCGCGCCCGCCGAGGTCTGGCCGGTGCGCGCCTTGCCCAAGACCCGGTCGGCCAAGATCCTGCGCCGCGCTGTGCGGGCCGCGGCGATCGGGACCGACCCGGGTGACCTGTCGAGTGCGGAGAACCCGGAAGCCGTCGAGGCCATCCGCGATGTCGTGCACGGCACGGCGGCGAACTGAGGAGTGAGAATGCATTGGGAGCTGTCCGAGGAGCAGGAGCTGTTCGCTTCGTCGCTGCGGGATTGGATCGGCGCCAAGTTTCCGATCGACACCGTGCGCGAACTGGTGACTTCGGGTGAGACCGCGAATGTCACCGCCGCGCTGATCGGTGAGGGCTGGTGGGGTGTCGGTTACCCGGAGGAAGTCGGCGGCGAGGGCGGGGGAGTGCTCGAGCTCGCGTTGGCCGCACGAGAGTTCGGCCGCGGCGCGGTGCCCGATTCGTCGTGGATGGCCGCGGCGCTGGTCTCGCCGTTGCTGACCGGCGACGAACTGGCCGCCCAGTTGTCCGGGGAGCGGCGTTTCGCGCTCGTCGTGCGCGCCGACAGGGTGCCGGGTGCGGCACCCGTTGCGGCGAACGGCGGCCGACTGATCGGGGCGGTGCCGCATGTGCTCGGTGCCGCCGAGGCCGATGTCCTGCTCGTGCCCGTGTGGGCGGCCTCAGGGCTCGTCATCGCGAGGGTCCCGGCCGCGCAGACGGTCCGCACTGCCGGCGATCTCCTCGATCGTGCGCGCTCGGTGAGCACTGTCGAGTTCACCGGCGCGCTCGCCACCGAGGTCGTGCCCGCCGGGGATGCGCTGTCCCGCGTCGCCGACCTGGCCGCGGTGCTGGTCGCCGCGGACGCGCTGGGCAGTGCCGAGCGGATGCTGGACCTCGCGGTGGCATACAGCAAGCAGCGCAAGCAGTTCGGCCAGTTCATCGGCGCATTCCAGGCCGTGAAGCACGCGGCTGCGCAGATGCTCGTCACGGTGGAGGCCGCCTATTCGACGGCGCTGTACGCCGCGGCCGCGGTCCAGGCGGCCCGTGCGGATGCTGCGACTGTCGCGGCGGTGGCCAAGGCGCAGGTCACCGGCCCGGTCGCCGGCCTCGCGGATTCCGCGCTGACCGTGCACGGGGCGATCGGCTACACGTGGGAGCACGACCTGCATCTGTTCTACAAGCGCGCGAAGCTCGACCGGGTTCTCTTCGGAGCACCTGCGGCGTGGAACGAGCGGATAGCCACCGCGCTGCTCGGTGCCCCTGGCGTCGGGGAATAGTCCGCGTTTTCTTTTGGTCAGTCCATTGTTATAGTTACCGCAAAGATGAGAGGGAGAACCCCAGGTGGATTTCGAACTGACGGAAGACCAGGTCACCATTCGTGACGCGGTCGCCGAACTCGCGGCGAAGTTCGACGATCAGTACTGGGCGGAGAAGGACGCGGCGCACGAATTCCCGACGGAGTTCTACAACGCCTTCGCCGAAGGCGGCTGGCTGGGCATCACCACCCCGGAGGAGTACGGCGGGCACGGCTACGGCATCACCGAGGCCTCGATCCTGCTCGAACAGGTGGCCGCCTCCGGAGCCGGAATGAACGGCGCCAGCTCGATGCATCTGTCGATCTTCGGCATGCATCCGGTGATCGTGCACGGCAGCGAGGAACTCAAGCAGCGCACGCTGCCGCGCATCGTCAACGGCGATCTGCACGTGTGCTTCGGCGTCACCGAACCGGGCGCCGGTCTCGACACCACCCGGATCACCACCTTCGCCCGCCGGGAGGGCGACACCTACGTCGTCAACGGACGCAAGGTCTGGATCTCCAAGGCGATGGAGTCGGAGAAGATCCTGCTGCTGACGCGCACGCAGAAGTTCGACGAGTCGCCGCGCAAGACCGACGGCATGACCTTGTTCCTCACCGACCTCGACCGGAGCAAGGTCGAGATCCGGCCCATCTCGAAGATGGGGCGCAACGCCGTCACCTCCAACGAGCTGTTCATCGACAATCTCGAGATCCCGGTGGAGGACCGCGTCGGCGAGGAGGGCAAAGGCTTCACCTACATTCTCGACGGCCTGAACCCCGAGCGGATGCTGGTGGCCGCCGAGGCGCTCGGCATCGGTCGGGCTGCGCTCCGGGCCGGCGTGCGCTACGGCAACGACCGCGAAGTCTTCGGCCGTCCGATCGGCAAGAACCAGGGCATCCAGTTCCCACTCGCCGACTCGTTGGCACGGCTGGACGCCGCCGAACTCATGCTGCGCAAGGCGACCTGGCTCTACGACAACGGCCTGCCCTGCGCCCGGGAAGCGAACACCGCTAAGTACCTGTGCGCCGACGCCGGTTTCGACGCCGCCGATCGGGCACTGCAGACGCATGGCGGCATGGGCTACTCCGAGGAGTACAACGTCTCCCGCTACTTCCGCGAAGCCCGGCTGACCCGGATCGCGCCGATCAGCCAGGAGATGGTGCTGAACTTCCTCGGCTCGCATGTCCTCGGCCTCCCCAGGAGCTACTGATGACCGACAAGACAACGCCCGCCGGCCTTCAGGCCTTCGCGCTCGACGGTCGTACCGCACTCGTGACCGGCGCCGGTGGCGGCGTCGGAGCAGCCGTCGCCGAAGCCTTCGCCGCGGCGGGCGCCGCGGTGCTGGTCACCGATATCGACAAGGACGCGGCCGCCGCGGTCGCCGCACGTATCACCGAGACCGGTGGGACAGCGGATTCGTTCGCCCTCGACGTCTGCGATCCGGGCAACGCGCGCGATGCCGCCGCCGCGGCCGCCCGGCTGGGCGGCGGCACGCTGCACATCCTGGTGAACAACGCCGGGGTGATCGCCCCGGCGATGTTCCCGCAGCTGGACGAGGTGAAGTTCCGTCGGGTGCTCGACACGCACCTGATGGGCAGTTACCACTGCAGCCAGGCCGCATTGGATCATCTGCCCGACGACGGTACCGGCCGGATCATCAACGTCACTTCCGCGGCGGGACTGACCGGCACCATCGGGCAGGCCAACTACGGCGCAGCGAAAGCCGCGATCATCGGGCTGACCAAGTCGCTGGCCCGGGAGCTGGCTCGCCGCGCCATCACGGTGAACGCGATCGCTCCGCTCGCCGCCACCGCCATGACCGAGAACATCCGCAGCAACGAGAAGCTGGCGGCCAAGACGCTCGCGCGTATCCCGCTGGGCCGTTGGGCCTATCCGGACGAGATCGCGCCCACCTTCGTCTTCCTGGCCTCGGGCGCCGCAGGGTACATCACCGGCCAGGTGCTGCCGGTCGACGGTGGGACGGTGATCTGACATGAGCCGAGTTTCCGGACCTTTCGCGAACGCGGGCCGTGAGGTGGTGATCGCCGAGGCGGTTCGCACTCCGATCGGCAAGTCACACCCGGAGAAGGGATGGTTCCGCGATACCCATCCCAACGCCATGCTTGCCGCCTGCTACCAGGACCTCGTCGCGCGCACGGGCATCGACCCGGCTGTGGTGGAGGATCTGGTCATCGGGTGCACCGCTCCCTTCGGCGAGCAGTCCCGCAATATCGGGCGCAATGCCTGGCTCCAGGCGGGCTACCCTGCCGAGGTTCCGGCCACCACACTGGACCGGCGCTGCGGATCGGCGCAGACCGCGGTGAACTTCGCGGCCGCGCTCGTCGCGTCGGGCGTGCACGACATCGTCATCGCAGGCGGTGTCGAGCACATGGGGCACGTGCCGATGAACTCCCCGGTCGCGATCAGCGAGTTGTACGGCGAGCCGTGGCCTGCCGAGCTCCGGGCGCGCTACGACTTCGTCTCTCAGGGCGAGAGCGCTGAGCTGATCGCCGATCGCTGGGGCATCTCGCGCACCGAGATGGACGAGTTCGCGGTGCGATCCCATCGCCTGGCCGCCGAAGCGGTCGGCGCGGGACGGTTCACCGACGAGATGGTGCGGATGGAACTGGACGGTGAGATCCGCACGGGCGATCAGTGCATCCGGCCCGGAACGTCCCTGGAGACGCTGGGCAAGCTCGCACCGGTGTTCCGCCCCGACCACGGGCGCGTCACCGCGGGCAGCTCCAGCCCGATCTGCGACAGCGCCGCCGCGGTGCTGCTGTGCACGCGGGAGGCCGCCGAACGGTACGGACTGCGGGTGCGGGCGCGTATCGCCGATCAGACCACGGTCGGCGTCGATCCGATCATCATGCTCACCGGGCCGATCCCGGCCACGCACAAGCTGCTCGATCGCAACGGCCTCACCGTCGACGACATCGACCTCTTCGAGGTCAACGAAGCCTTCTCCTCGGTCGTGCTGGCCTGGCAGCGGGAACTGAAGCCGGACGAGAACCGGGTGAACGTCAACGGCGGCGCGATCGCGCTCGGGCACGCAGTCGGCGCCACCGGCGCGCGGCTGATCGCGTCGATCCTGCGCGAGATGGAGCGTCGCGACAGCGCGCTCGGCTTGGTCACCATGTGCTGCGGCGGCGGATTGGGCACCGGCACGCTGCTCGAGCGGGTGGATTGATGGTGAATTTCGGCGAGCTGATCCGGCCGGGCGCTGGGGTGTGGTGGAGCCAGGCCGCCGCCGAGCCACGCCCCTTGGTCGACCAGCTGCTGGCGCAGGCGGACGCGCTCGGACCGCTGCGACTGTTCACCGGGCTCAGCTGGAACGATCAACTGGCGCAATCGTTCTCGTCGGCCGACACGATGGTTTCCTACGGTGGTCTCGGTGCGCTCCGCGAGCTGGGCGCGACCGATCAGCTCGAGGTGGTTCCCTGCCACTACTCGGCGCTGCCGCGGATGTTCGGCGAGCGGCGACTGCCGTGCGATGCGGGGCTCATCCAGGTGGCGCCGCCGGATCGGGACGGCTTGTGCTCGATGGGCATCGGTGTCGACTACATGGCCGATGCACTCGAGCAC
>NZ_JARWRU010001219.1 GCF_029867845.1 Nocardia farcinica
CCGCGCTCACTGTCGGGCACCACCCGCGGGCTTCGGGGGCTGGGGCTGTCTATCCGCGCCACCCCCTGGGGTTGGGGGGGGGCCGCGGCGGCGGCGGCCGCGGCGACCGAGATCAAGCCGGTGACGACGAGTCGTTTCATCTGTATTCCTTTGCAACGCAAACCATCCCCCGCTCGAATCGGGGCAGGCCCAAAGTAGACGAGAACCAGGTTGAAACATTCACGTTTCTAATATCGATCCACAGTGATGTGCATCACATTCAGGTCGGCGGCCGAGCGCTGTCGGGTGCGCGCCACGGCCGTGCCGGATGGCCGCACCGAGCCGAGCGCCTGAACCGCCCTCGAACCGCTCGATCACGGAAGCGGGCTGCACGGAGCTCACAAGCGCCCCCGCGCACCGTGATTCGCGGGGATGCACGTTTGCCCGGGGTCGCATTCGTTGGCGCCGTTCGAGAACTGGCACGACGAGGGCGAGAGAGTTCGCCACTGCCGAGATCAAGGCCGAAGGGCGGCCGATACGCCGTTGGACGGCGTACGACAGGGCGCTCGACCCCGCAATGAGCCTCGTGGCCATTGTGTTGCCGCACCGCAAGGGACAGCAGCCTGCCGAACAACCGTGTGCATGCACCGCGGCCACACGCCGAGGTCGCCTTATGAAACAGGGGCACCGACCCCACCGGGGGCCGCTCACAGCCACTTCGAGGCACCGATCCGACTTGCAATCGGCAGAGTCTTGGGGCAACGTTTGAGCGACGAGGGGATCGGCGTCCGCACTACCGGACGCAAGCTTCTAGGGGGATTCGGCGATGCAAAGGGCTTCACCACGGGCCGACCGCTGTCTGATCAAAACAACCCCGTCGAAGTCGACCGGTCGGCCGAACACCAGGAAGTGAAGATGTGACCGAGCAATTCGCCGTCGAGCCGGACCATCTGGAGTCGGCGTCTCGAACGCTGTGGAAGCTGTCCGAAGACAACAACAAGGCAATCTCCTACGCAGCGGAGTGGCTGGATATCCAATCCAGCGGTGGCCTGGTACTGAGCCCGGTCCTGGATCAACTGCAAGCAGCATGCGATCAATTGAAGACCAATTACACGAACTTGGGAATCGTAACCGACCAGTCGGCCACGGAACTGCTCGAAGCCGGACGAATGTACCGCACCACAGATTACGAGCGCGCCAAGAACATGGACTGGTACTACGGAGAACTAGATAAATGACAGTCTCGTCATATCCCATTGATCTTCTATCCGAGCCACAGCCGGACGACCCGGTCCACGATTTCGTCGAACTCATCATCAGCGGTAATGGAACGAGCTTCACCTACCACCTGAACAATCTTGTCGTCATGGCCTCCAGCCCGTTCGTGGACGGCGGATTCAACTGCATCTCGACGATTACCAACTATTTGTCGGGCGATTGGGCAGCACTCCAGAAGTGCGCCGATGCCATTCGCAATCTGGCCGAGTACAACACCGCCTACAAAGAAGCAATCAATGTCGCCTTGAGCGATTCGAACACATCTTGGCAGGGAAATGCCGCCGAGAGCGCGCGGGAGTTCTTCAGTTCTCTGACCAACGCTCTGGAAAACCAAGTCGAGCCGATGACCACCGTTGCCGACGAGATCTCCGCATACGCGATGGCATCCTATGGTATGGCGAATGGTATAGCCGACCTGGTGCAGACACTCGGCGATTTGGCCATCAAGTGGGTAGCGAGCGAAATCGCCGCGGCGACCGCCGCCTCGTCCGGGGTGGGCGCCGGGGCTGCCGCCGCACTGCACGCGGTCGCCAATGCCATCCTTGCCATCATGGCATTGCAGATCTCGGACATAATCGGCCGGCTCGGACACATGGTGAACGCTTCCGAAGCTTTGCTCGGAGTGATTGTCGCCGGAATGAGCGCGGCCGTCGAAGCATCTGAGATCCCCGCATTGACCACTGATTCCTATGACCATCCGGGAGTTCAGCGATGAAGCATCATACGGAACCGATGCTGGACGTGGTCAACGGCGACGTCGGGATGTCACGTCACCTGACAAAAGCCCTGAAAATCATCTCGGAAACCCCCGGCATAGACGAGGATTTGCGCAAACAGCTGGGCGACATCATGACCGGAAAGGCCAGCTTCCGCGATCTAGCCCGTAGCGAGTCGTTCACGCGGCTGACCGAGGCTGCCATGCCGAAAATCGCCGCAGATCTCGCGGGCCAGACACCGGAGAAGATCCAAGCACTGGCCAGGGCGGGTGAAGCAATTCTTCAGAGATACCGAGAACAGGCGCCTGACGGCTGTTCGCAGATCCACGAGGACGAGCCAGGCAGCGCTGGGCACCAAGCCGGTCAGGCTCCGTCGGCTGCACCGAACGATGAGACCAACAGCAGTGGCGCAAGCGCTGCGCGGTATGTGGTTCCCGGCACCCGAAAGCCCGATCGAGACCAGTTGGTCACCCCCGATGAGCCGGACGACGATGATATCTACTATCAAGAAAGGCATCGTCATGGCTGGCTGGAGTGATGCAGTCACTGTGCACCGCGGCGAGAAATGACGATGAAACACCACGGGGTCGACATCTGATGGTGCCGTTCGACGACGCCCGCAGGGGGCGGGAACGTGGCCGTCCCGATCTCGACGATTGGTACGAGCGGACGACTCTTCGCCTGCGCCGCTGCGAAGAGCCTCTGCCAGGCACCACGTTGCTGTATGACGACAGACCGAATCATCGCACAGTAGAACCGCTGGAACTCGAGATCGCCCAGCCACTCCCCGACGTTTGCAGCCAGCACGGCCTGCCCGCCCCGGCGCGGATGCCGCTGCGTGCGCACTTCTTCGACTCCAGGCGGCACCCCCGCTCCCCCCGGTACGCGAGGACCACTTGGTATTCCAAAGAAGTGGCACCGATTTCCACGATCGTCGTCGGCTCATGGCCGGCCTGTGGGAAATGTCTGCGCAGCGCTCGGCTCAGCCGACGTATCGCCGGGGTGCTCGTCACGATGATGGCAGTGAACATCTGCGCGCTGCTTCTCGTCGGCGCTGCCGGCTGGCTCGGATTGTGGGTGGATGAGCTACGCCCCTTGGCCATTCCACTGGCGTTGGGTGTCTTCCCTGTCTCCGTCCCGTTGGTCCTGATGCTCGCGGTGAAACTGTACTCACGGAGTGTCCGAGCGATCGTCCACTTCGATCCCATCGCCGACGAGAGTTTCGCGACCCTGCAGGCCCACCCCGCCTTCCGCGCAGCCGTCGAGGCCGAACGCTGAAAACATAGGTGAAATCGCATCGTCGGCTCTGCGGAACCGAGATGGATCGCAGGCATGTTTCCGGTGCCGCGCTGAGGCGACGTCGGCAAGCGGGACAACGATCGGGCTGTCGCCCCCCATTGCCGGTCGCAGCCGAACTACGATCCGAATCGCCGCCGACGGCACGCACCAGGGACCAGCTGTGGCGGGAGCTGGTCGACACCATCGACCACGGGCGCGAGCCGCGCCTGGCCACGCCGTGGTTCCTCGAGGCAGGGCGCGGCGTCCGGTTGTCGCGTCCGCGGCGGCTGGCGATCTGGAAGCTCGTCGAGGCCCAGGACCTGCACGCCACGCATTGGCTGATGCTGCGCGCGCTGGTCGCCGAGGGGCCCGACGACCTGTTCATCGCCGAGGACTCCCACCAGCGCAGCTACGGCCGGCCGGTGGTCCTCGGCAGGCTGGGCATCGAGATCGTCGGCCGTTCCCGGCGGCTGACGCTCACTACCGCACCACCGCACAGAACCTGGACTCCGCGGTCGGCGTGCTCAGCGGCGCGGACTTCCAGGACCTGGAGGAGGGGCGCGAGTTCGCCGTCGAGCGGTACCGTTCCGCCCGCACCGGTCCGAGACCGATTCTGCGGCAGTCTGATTCGGCCGCCGAAGAACTGCGGGTGGTGGCCGATCTCATCAAGGGTCGGCTGGCCGAGCCGGGTGTGGAGCCGTCGACGATCGCGGTGCTGACCCGCGGGGTTCACCTGGAGCGGGCGCCGGTCGGAACTGCTCGGCAAGTGGGCCGCGGCGGCGACCCGACGTGGTGGAACCAGGTGCCCCCTGCGCACCTGACCACCTCCGGGGGCCGTCCCCCGGAAGATCTAGCGGACCACGACGCTCGCGGGCTCGTCCGGGTCGCTGATGAGCAGCACGGTGATCGGGACGGCCAGGCCGAGCAGGCCCATGACGAAGACGGGGAACAGGAACGAGAAGACCTCGACCCCGTCGGGTGAGGGGAAGGTCTGGTCGACGGTGACGCTGACCGCGGCCATGCCGGTGTAGTGCATGCCGACCACGGCGATGCCCATGATGATGCCGCCGAGCAGCCGCAGCACCGGCGACTCGAGGATGAGGGTGAACAGCAGCGCGACAATGGCGGCGACCACGGCGATGAGGATCGACAGCAGCACCAGGGCGGTGTCGTAGTGGATCTCACCCTGGAAGCGGATGGCGCTCATGCCCGCGTAGTGCATGGCGTTCACGGCCAGGCCGGTGATGAGGCCGCCCGCCACCAGCCTGGCGGGGACGACGGACTTGCCGACGACGTTCAGGCCGACGTAGACGGCGACGATGGCGAGCACGGCCGAGCCGGCGGTCCAGGTCATGTCGTAGCGCAACGGCACACCGGGGACGGCGAAACCGAGCATGGCGATGAAGTGCATGAGCCAGATGCCGACACCGCCGATGGCCACCGCGGACATGGCCAGCCAGCCCTGCCGCTGGCCCTCGCTGCGGGCGTCGACCGAGCGGCGGGCGGCGGCCAGGCCGACGAACGAGCCGATGACCGACACGATGTAGGCGAGCCACATCAGCCAGGCGCCCATTTCGAAGTGGTGGACGTCGTGGACGTGCTGATGCATGGGTCGGATCTCCTGGGTCGTCGAGCGGGCGGTGGGTCGTGGGTCAGAGGGCGCGTAGGCCGGCGAGGGTGCGTTCCAGCAGATTTCGCCACTGGTCGCGGTCGTCCTCCGGGGACAGGGTCTGGTGCTTGCGGACGATGCCGTCCACGATGAGGTCGCCGATCAGCACCCGGGCCACGCCGAGGGCGATGCCGAGTTCGGAGGCGATCTCGGCGACCGACAGCGGCGTGTGGCACAGGTCGGCGATACGGGCGTGGGATTGCTGGAAGGCGTCGAAGAACCCGTCGGCGACGGTCTCGATCAGCGCCTCCACCGGCAGGTCCACCGCGGCTTCGGTGCGCCCGCCGGTCACGGCGTAGGGGCGGGCCAGGCGCGGGCTGAAGTCGTCGTCGAAGACATCGTCCTCGTAGCCGCCCCGGTGAGCGCTGCCCTCGTAGGGGACGCCGCGCTGTCCGGCGCCCTCGTGGTGGGAAGCCCCGCCGTATGGTGGGTCGTCGTACGCGAAACCATCGTAGGAAGGGCCGCCGTAGGAAGAGCCGGCGTGGGGAGTGCCGTCGTATGGAGTGCTGTCGTAGGCGTTGTCGCCGGAGGGATCGGACATGACGGTGCTCAGCGGCCGGGACCGGTGGAATCGTCCGCGCTGCCGCGTTGCCTGGCCCGGTCGACGCCGGAGCGCAGCTGGGTCAGACCGTTGCGGATGTGCTCGGGGTCGCGGATGCGGGCGGGCAGCTGGGTGGTGACGGGGTCGGGGTGGTCGTGACCGTTGCGCACCCGGCGCGGCAGGACGGGGCGCGGACCGGACGGCATGCCCGCCTCCTGGTCCTGGCCGGCGCGGGACATCATGGCGCGCGGGCGGGTGTGCTGGGCGAGCGGCCGCACCACCAGCACCTCGAGCGGGATGCGCACCGCCGCGGTCACGCCGCCGCGCACGGTCTCCGGGTCGGTCCTGCGCAAGGTGACCTCGATGCCGTGCCGGTTGGCCAGCCTGCCGACCACGAAAAGGCCCATCCTGCGCGCGGTCTCGACGCCGATGGCGCCGCCGGTGGCCAGGGTGCGGTTGGCGTGGGCCATGTCGGCGTCGGCCATCCCGATGCCGGTGTCGACGATCTCGAGCATCAGGCCGCCGGTGGTGGCGTCGGCCGCGGTGAGATCGACCCGGCTGTCCGGTGGGGAGAACCGCAGGGCGTTGTCGAGCAGCTCGGCGAGCAGGTGCACCACGTCGGGAGCGACCGGACCCGCGATGTCGATGTCGAGGCCCGAGCGCAGCCGCACCCGATGGAAATCCTCGACCTCCGACATGGCCGCCTGCAACACCTCGGGCAGCGCGACCGGAGCCGTCCGGTTGCGGCGCACCTTGGTGCCGGCCAGCACCAGCAGGTTGTTGCCGTTGCGGCGCATCCTGGCCACCAGGTGGTCGAGGCGGAACAGGCTGCGCAGGCGGGCCGGATCGGCTTCGTCGTGCTCGAGTTCCTCGATCAGGCCGAGCTGCTGGTCGATCAGTGCGCGGTTGCGCCGGGACAGGGTCTCGAACATGTCGTTGACCTGGCGGCGGGTCTCGGCCTGCTCGCCTGCCAGCCGGATGGCCTGGCCGTGCAGCTGGTCGATGGCCTGGGCGAGCTCGTCGAGTTCCTCGCCGGTGCCGAGCGCCACGCTGGCCTCGGCCTCCTGTTCCGGGCTGGACTCGCCGGTCCTGATCCGCTCCAGGGCGGCGGGCAGATCCCGGCGGGCGGTGCGCAGCGCGCCCTCCCGCAGCCTGCGGACCGGGACGATCAGCGACTGGGCGACCAGTAGCGCGAAGGTGAACGCGACGAGCAGCGCGCCGATGACCAGCGCGGTGTCGCGCAGGGCGGCGGCCTCGGCGTCGGCGGCCCGGTTCTGGGCACGGTCGACCAGATCGGCGGCCAGACCGCCGAGCAGGGTGTCGTAGTACTCGGCGGCGCCGGTGTAGCCGTCGGCGAGCAGACCCGCGTAGTCGGCGGCCGAACGGCTGAGCACCAGATCACGACGCAGGTCGGCCGAGTCGGCGAGCAGGGTCAGTTCGCCGGACTCGACGCCCGCGGCGACCAGGCGGTCCAGCGCCGCGGCTTCCGCGCCCATCGGCATGGTCACGCGCAGGGCGGTGTCGGCGGCGCCCTGCGCGCTGCCGCCGATCACGAGGCGCTGGCCGGTGAAGGCGCGCCGCGCTTCCCAGGCGTCGTCGAATTGTTCGGTGAACTGGTCGATGTCCAGGCCGGAGCCCTGCTGGGCGGCGCCGGTGAGCGCGGACAGCAGGGCGACGTGCACGGTGTCGACGCGATCGGTCAGATCCCTCGGCGGGTCGGCGATGAGCAGCCGGTCGCGCAGTTGCCCGACCGCCTCCAGGGCGGAGTCGAACGCAGCGCGCGCCTCGGCCGAGTGATCGAGCGCCCTGGTGAGCGCGGTGATCGCGGCATCGGCCTCGTCCCGCGCGGCGACGATGTCGCCACCGGTGAGGCGGGTGACCGCCAGCGCGTCGACGGCGGATCCGGTCTCGACCACGACGGGGGCGATCCTGGCGACCTGCACGGCCGAACGGAAGTCCGCGGCCTCGGCGAGCTGGTGCTGGATACGGCTCGCGGCGAGCACCGAGGCGATGGCCACCGGCAGGGCGAGAACGGCGACGACTTTCCAGCGCAATCGCCACCGGCCGAGCCGATCGACGATTCCACCGAGCGCGCCTGGAGGGCTCTTGCGCTTCTGGACTTCCACGAGAGCACTCCGCATGGTTCTAGAAAACAAGCAATCCGCCAGCAACTGAATTACCGGCGCTTGCACCATAACCGGACAAGATCACCGACTCAACCACACGCAGAGCATCGCAAAGTGATATAGGTCACCATGTCGGGCAAACCCGCATCAATACCGGCCGCTCACCGGGCGAGAAACCGCAGCTACCCGCAGTAGTCGAATCCAATAATTTCTACGGAATTCCTCTTTCACGCTTAATGCGCGACGAGGGTTGAACGTTGAAGTTCGAATCCCAGGCGAGGGCGACGCAGGTGAGCAATCGATGCGGCGGAGCGCGCGAATTCGCCGATGGCACTCAGTAACTGGTCAGCAGTCCAAGTTCTGCGGGCGCGACGCACCGTACCGAACGGCATCGGGCGAACATCCTCCGGCTTCCCGCTGCGCCACCGGAAGCGGACCGAGACCACGGGGTTGCTCCGCCGAGCGATGCGGCGTGGAGCACGCCGATGCCAGCACCCAGAACGTGGTGAGCAGCACCGCGATCAGGGTGAGCGCGATCATCTGCTGCCTGCGGTGGTCGGAGCCGCCGCCTGCCCCCGGGTGGGCGGGCACGGCCGGGGCGGGCACGTGCCCGACC
>NZ_JARWRU010001220.1 GCF_029867845.1 Nocardia farcinica
CCATGGGCGGCGGGGCGGGGGTCACGACCTAGCCGCGGTCGGCCGCCTCCCGCCCGCCTATTATCCGCAGCTGGGCCCAGTGCCCCGCCCCGGGGCGCCCGACCAGTGCGACGATCTCGCCCTCGGCGATGTCGAGGTCGATGCCGTCGAGCACGGTGCGGCCGCCGAAACCCTTGCGCAGACCGCTGATCGCGGCGGCGGCCCGCTCACTCGTGGTGACGGCCCGCTCACTCGTGGTGACGGGCTGCTCACTCGTGGTGACGGGCTGGTCTCCTGTGGTGACGGGCTGGTCTCCCGTGGTGACGGTCATCGGATGTCCCTTCGGTCGACGGACGTGCGCCAGCGCAGGGCGCGGTGTTCGAGCGCGCGCACGATCGCGTCGGTGACCAGGCCGAGCAGGCTGTAGATGAGCAGACCGAAGATGACGATGTCGGTGCGCAGGAATTCGCGCGCGTTGTTCACCACGAAACCCAGGCCCGCGCTGGCGTTGATCTGCTCGGCGACCACCAGCGACAGCCAGGCGATACCGAGGCTCTGGCGCACGCCGACCAGGATCTGCGGCAGCGCTCCCGGCACGATGAGCAGCCGCAACCGCTCGGCCAGGCTCAGCCGCAGGGTGCGGCTCAGTTCGAGCAGTTTCGGGTCGAGCTGGCGGATGCCGGCGTAGGTGTTGAGGTAGAGGCGTAGGTGTTGAGGTAGAGCGGGAAGAAGACGCCGAGAGCGATCAGGTAGACCTTGGGTTCCTCGCCGATGCCGAACCAGATGATGAACAGCGGGATCAGGCCGAACAGCGGAATGGTCCTGATCATCTGCAACGGCGGGTCGAGGACGTACTCGCCGATCGTGCCGAGGGCGGCCACGGTGCCGAGGATCAGCGCGAGGCCCGCGCCGAGCAGGAAACCCCACAGCGCCCGCTGGCCGGAGACCAGCAGCGCGTCTGCGAGCTGGCCGGACCGCCAGATCTCGATCCCGGCGTCGAGCACCACCGACGGCGCGGGCAGCTTCTTTGGCGAGACCAGGCCCGCGCTGCTCACGATCTGCCAGACGAGCAGCAGAGCGACCGGCGCGAGGGCACGAAGGAAACCCGGGCGCCGGTATATCGGGATCCGGCGCACGGCGGGCACCGCAACCCTGTTGTCGAGCATGGCAGCATCGTGCGCGGACACGCCGCGTCAGCCCAGATTTTCGCTCACCGCGATTCGATTGATTCCGTTCTCCCCGCCGACCTCCTCCCCGCCGCCGACCTCGTGACCACCGGCTCCCTCGTGACCACCGGCTCCCTGGTCACCGCTGATTCCCCCGCGCGCACCGCTCGATCACATCGGCCGGCCAGATCGCGCCGGTCACGCCCCGGCTGCTCCAGCGGTTCCAGCACGACCTCCACGGTCAGGCCGCGCGAACCCAGCACGCGCAGGGCGGAGGCGAGGAAGGATTCGTCGCCGACGAAGGCGGGCACGGCGGACCGGGCGCCGTGATGGTCCAGATAGCGCAGCCGGATCGGCTGCACGGGCACGCCCGCGTCGACGGCGGCCTGGAAGAAGGCGGGCCGCAGACGGCCGTGCGCGCGCCCGCACCAGGTCGTGCCCTCGGGGAACACCGCCACCGTCTCCCCGCGCGCCAGCCGCCGCGTCACCCGGCCGACGACCTCCGGCAGGGCGCGCAACCGCTCGCGTTCCAGCGGCTCGATCCGCGCCCGCCGGGCCAGCGTGCCGAGCACCGGCCAGTCCACGAGATCGGCGCGGGCGACGAAGCCCATCGGCCGCACCGCAAGCAGCGCGAGCACATCGGTCCAGCCGATGTGTCCCGCGACGACGAGCACGCCACCGCCGTGCGCCGCATCCGCATCGCGGCGACGATCCACCGTGCGCGATCGAATTCCCAGGCAGCGCAGTGCCGCCCGCGCCCACGCGCTCGACATCCGGTCCCGGTGGGCGGGCGGGGTGAGCAGCCGGGCGAGCGGAAAGCTCATCAGCAGCCCGGCGATTCCGGTGGCGCGGAGCGTGATTCGACCGGGTCCGACCCGG
>NZ_JARWRU010001221.1 GCF_029867845.1 Nocardia farcinica
GGGGGGGGGGGCCGGCGGCCTGGCGCACGAACTCGGGACGGCCGCTGACACCGAGGAATTCACCGTTCTCGCCGCGGACGTTGCCGAACTTGGTGGCCAGCTGCACCTGCTCGCGCCTGCCCGCCAGCGCGCGGCCGACCAGCTGTTCGTTGGTGAACGGGCCGTACATGTCGGCGGTGTCGAAAAAGCTGACCCCCAGGTCGAGGGCGCGGCGGATGGTCTCGATGCCCGTCGACTCGTCGGCCGTGCCGTAGAACTCCGACATGCCCATGCAGCCGAGGCCGAGGGCGGAGACGGTCAGCGCGTGCGCGCCTGCGCCGAGCGTGCGGGTGGGGAGGGGAGTGTGTGATTCGGTCATGACGCCATCCCACTCCTTCGAGCGCGCTCCAAGTCAACCCCGCGCCTCGGATCGCAGCATTCCCGTGCTCTCCAGCCGGTCCACATAGATGCCGATCTTGCGGTCGATCGCCCCGAGATGGTTCTGCACCTCGGCCAGCTGATCCAGCACCACCTGCCGGTGCGCGCGCAGCAACGCCAGCCGCTCGGCCTCGTTGCCGTCGCCCGCCCGCACCAGTTCGGCATAGCGTCGGATGTCGCGAATCGGCATCCCGGTCGCGCGCAGCCGCGTGACCAGGTCGATCCAGGTGAGATCGGCACGGGTGTAGCGCCGGTGGCCGCTGGCCGAGCGGCCGACCCGGCCCAGCATCAGCCCGTCGCGCTCGTAGTAGCGCAGGGTGTGGGCGGTCAGGCCGGTCCGCTCCGCGGTCTCGGCGATCGAATACGTGCGGGAGCCGGTGTCGACAGAGGTCACCCCTCCAGTCTGACTCTTGGAGCGCACTCGAAGTCAACCCGTCCCGGCGTTGCGGCACGCGGCGGCATCGTAGGCGGGTCGTTCAGCCGAACGACATGGTCGCGAACACCGCCCCCGCCGGATCGGCGAGCGCGCCCACCCGCGACGGCCCCGGCATGGCCTGCGCGGCCCGCACCACCCTCCCGCCCAGCTCGACCGCCCTGGCAGCGGTCTTGTCACAGTCGTCGACCCGTAGGGTGACCGACCAGAACGGCGCGGGCTCGTCCGCCTCGGCGGCGTGCGCGCCGCCGAACTCCCGCCCGCCCGTGCCCGGCGCGAGCGCCTGGTACGGGTTGTCCGTGGCCGTCTCCCAGGCCGCGTCGGCGTGCCGCCAGCCGAGGACGGTCCGGTAGTGGGCCATCGCCGCCGCGGGCGATCCGGTGGCGGCGTACTCCACCCAGCACGGATTGTCCGGCTCCGCCCAGCGCGCGGTGCCGGGATGGGTGATCAGCTGGACCAGTGCGTAGGTGGCCCCGGCCGGGTCGGCGAGCACGGCGAAGCGCAATTGCCCGAACACGTCGACCGGCGCGAGTTCGACCCGCGCGCCCGCCTCGGCCGCGGTCGCCACCGCG
>NZ_JARWRU010001222.1 GCF_029867845.1 Nocardia farcinica
GGTCCACCCAGTCGCGGTGGGCGGGGATGCGTTCGATCGGGTGGCCCGCCTCGATAAGCCAGTCGACGAAGGTGTCGAGGCTGATGCCGTCGTCGTGCGGGTTGAGCACGTTGTAGGTGCGGAAGCCCGAGGTGCGGGCGCCGAGCTCGGTGACGGCGGCGGCGGTGAAATCGGCGGGCAGGCCGTCGTAGTGGGCGCGCGGGCGCGGGCCGTCGACGGTCTCGGCGTAGAACGAGGCGGGGGCGACGCCGGTGGCCAGGACGCTCAGCAGCAGGCGGGTGAACACGTCGGGGATGTTCAACTGACCGGCGAAGCGGCTGTGCGCCAGGATCATGTCCGAGCGGAAGACCGTGACCGGCAGCCCACACAGGTCGTGCGCCTCGCGCAGCAGCACCTCGGCGGCCCACTTGCTGTTGCCGTAACCGTCGGCGTAGCCGCGGTCGACCCGGCGCTCGGGGCTCATCCGCCGGATGTCGCCGTCCTCGGCGCGGCGGTCCGGCGGGATCTGGGCGGCCACGGCCACGGTGGACAGGAAGTCCACGGGCTTGAGCCGTTCGGTCATGGCCAGCCGCAGGATCTCGGCGGTGCCGACGACGTTCGGGCCGAACAGCTGCCGGTAGGGCAGCACGTGGTTGACCAGCGCGGCGGGGTGCACGATGTGGTCCACCTCGGACGCCAGCCGCTGCCACTGCCCCGGGTCGAGACCGAGCCCGGGCTGGCCGATGTCGCCGGGCAGCACCTCGAGCCCGCGTCCGGCCAGTTTCTCGAAGCGGCGCAACAGCTCGGCGTCACCGGTGTCGAAGGCCTGCTCGAGACGGCTCAGGGCGGCGGCGCGGTCGCGGCCGCGGACCACGCAGACCAGTTTCCCGTCGACGCGGTCGAGCCGTTCGAGCCACTCCAGACACAGGAAACGGCCGAGATAACCGTTGGCGCCGGTGAGCAGCACGGTGCGCGGGGGCGTCACGGGGGCGGGCAGGGTGGGCGCGGCGGCGAGGGTGGCCTCGTCCAGGAAGGCGGCGAGGGTGAGCTCGGCGGCGGTGACCCGCGACTCGTCGGGGTGGACGCGCTCGAAGACGCCTGCGCCGGAACGGAGCGCACGGCTCGACTCGATGTGCGCGGCCAGGGCGCGCAGATCGGTGGCCGGGCCGGTGATGACGCCGACCGGCACCTCGACGTCGAAGATCTCCCGCAGCAGATTCGACAGCGCCAGCGCCGCCAGCGAGTCGCCGCCGAGGTCGCCGAAGTGCGCGCCTGCGGGCAGCTCTTCCCCGGAGCCGAGGACGGCGGCGGCCGCGCGGGTCACCGTCGCCTGCACCGGGCGGTCGGCGGCCTCGCGGCGCAGGGCGGCCAGTTCGTCGTGCCGCGCGGCGGCCAGGTCGGCGTAGAGCTGTTCCAGGCGGTCGCGATAGCGCGCCTCCACAGCGGGGCGCATGATCTTGCCGATGCCGGACAGCAGCCCGGCCGCGACGGTCCACGGCTCGGTCTCGACGAGGATGTCGCGGGGGATCTCGTAGGACTCCAGGTCCGCGTCCCGCGCGAGCGCGCGCAGCTCGGCCAGCAGGCGGGCCTTCACCCGTGCCGGATCGCCGCCGCGCAGTTCCTCGGCGGGTACCACGACGGCGAGCAGGAAGGAGCGGGCGCTGTTGCCGTACACCAGGATCTGGTGCACCAGCGGGCTGTGGTTGAACACCGCCTCCAACCGGGCGATGGTGACGAACTCGCCCTGCGCGAGTTTGAGCACGTTGTTGCGCCGGTCCAGCTGGACGAGCCGGTCGGGCGCGATCTCGGCGACGATGTCACCGGTGCGGTAGTAGCCGTCCTCGTCGAAGATCTGGGCGTTGAGCTCGGGGCGCCTGTAGTAGCCGGGGATCATGGAGACGGTCTTCAGCAGCAGCTCGCCACGCGGGTGCGGGCGATCGGTGCGGAAGTAGCCGAGTTCGGGCACATCGGCGAGCCGGTAGTCGAGCACCGGCGGGCGACGCACCTTGGACTCGATGACCACGCTGGCGCCCGCTTCGGTGGAGCCGTAGCCGTCGAGCAGGGTCAGCTCGAGCACCGACTCCATGAACTCCTTCAGCTCGGGGGCCAGCGGCGCGCTGCCGCACACCACCGACAGCAGCCGGTCGCCGAAGAGCTGTTCGCGCAGTTCGGCTTTCACCTGCCGCGCCACCCGATCGCGGTCGGCCTCGGTCACCGCCCGGCGTCGCAACTCGCTCTGGAAGCGCTGGAACACCATCTCGCAGACGCGCGGCACCAAGAACAGCTCGGTCGGGCGGGCCAGCGCGAGATCCTCGAAGAGAGTGGACATGTCGCTGCTCGCGGTGAAGTAGGCGACGCCGCCGCGGGCCAGCAGCCCGAACAGGCTCAACCGGCCCGCGACGTGGCTGAGCGGCAGATAGTTGAAGTTCACCGCGGCCACCGGCAACTGTCCCAGCCACATGATCTTCACCAGGCGCTCGGTGTACATGGCGCCCTTGGGGGTGCCGGTGCTGCCGGAGGTGTAGATCAGCAGGGTCAGCGGGTCTTCGTCGGCGCGGTCGTCGGCGGGGACGGGCGGCAGGGCGCGGCCGCGTTCCTGCACCTCGGCCAGGGTCTCGATCAGGGCCGGGCTCCCCGCCTCGGCGAGCCGGGCGCGGGCGGCGGCCAGGGCGGCGCGGTGGGCGTCGAGTCCGGGGTCGTAGTCGAAGACGTGCAGCGCATGCGGGGCGTGCCCGGCGAGCACGCAGTTCACCGCGTGCGGCAGCGAATCGAGACCGGCGGCGAGGATCACCGGCTCGGTCTCGGTCGTGATCGCCGCCAGCCGCTCCACCGACGCGGAGGCCTGTAGCGGCACGGTGACCAGCCCGGCCTCGGCGCAGGCGAGATCGGCCACGGCGTAGTCGATGCTGTTGAACCCGAGGGTGGCGACCACATCGCCCGCGCGCAGGCCGAGGCGGTCGTCGTGCCGCCAGGCGTTCGCGACGGCCCGCATGCGCTCGCCCAGCTCGCGGTAGGTGAGCGTGTCGTAGCCGGGCAGCAGGCGGCGGACGCGCTCTCCGGTGGTCTCGTCGACGACGAGTTCGCTACTGCGCGCGGCCACCGCCGGACGATCGGCGTAGGCGGCGAAGACGGTGGTGATCAGCTCGCGCAGGCGGACGCCCGGCCGGTTGATCGCCTCGGTGACGGCGGGTTCGGGG
>NZ_JARWRU010001223.1 GCF_029867845.1 Nocardia farcinica
GCGGCGGGGGTGTCCAGCGCGGCGAGGCCGTTGCCGAGCGCGTCGAGCACCCGCCGCGCGGCGTCGTCGGCGAGTACGCCGATGCCCACGGCGCGCGTGGTCGCCGCGAACTCGGCCAGCCGCCGCGCCACCGTCGGCGCGCTCATCGGGTCACCGCCGCGAGCGGGCGCACCGGCGAACCGGTGCCGCCGACGATGCGCAGGGGAGCCAGCACGAACACGAACTCCCGTACCTGCCGCGCGGCCAGTTCCTCGAGCGCCAGATGCTCGAGGATGTAGATGCCGGATTCCACCAGCAGCACCCGGTGCACCGGCAGCACGCTGTGTCCCGCGCCGGGGGCGAGGCATTCGTAGGCGGTGGTGTCCGCGCCGGTGGCGGCGATGCCCCGGGCGGCCAGCCAGCGCGCCGCGTCCACGCCGACCCCCGGTACCCCGGACTCCTTCCCGAGATAGGCCTCGGCGTCGTCGAACCGGCGGGCCCAGCCGGTGCGCACCAGCACCACGTCGCCCGCGCCGATCTCCAGCCCGTCGGCCGCCTTCTCCAGATCGGCGACGGTGATCTCGTGACCACCGGGCAGCGTGTCGGTCTCGTGTACGGCGGCGACATCGAGCAGCACGCCCCGGCACAGGAAGCCGGGCAGTTGCTCGGCTCCGTGCGCGCTGAACGCCCCGCCGCGCTGGGCCTGCGCGGCGTCGATCCCGCCGTGCAGCAGCCCGTCCTGGCTGACGTGGGACAGCGCGTCGATGTGGGTGCCGACGTGCCCGCCGGTCACGATGATCTCGGCCGCCGCCGAACCGCCGTCCGGCCGGACCATGTCACCGTGCCTGCGGGTCAGGGTCATGCGGAAACCGGGATGGTTCGGCGAGCACGGCATGCCGGTGAACAGCGGCTGGCCCAGCTCGATCAACCGGACGCCGCCGCGCACCAGCCGCACCAACGGGTCGGTCATCGCACGACTCCCTGGTCGCGCAGCCGGTCGAGTTCGGCCTCGTCCACGCCGTAGCCGCCGAGCACCTCGGCGGTGTGGGCGCCCAATGGCGGCCCGGCCCAGCGGATCTCGCCCGGAGTGTCCGAGAGGCGGAAGAGCAGGTTCTGCATGCGGATGACTCCCAGTTCGTCGTCGGGGATCTCGGCGATGGTGCCGAGGGCCCGGAAATGCGGGTCGGCCATGATGTCGGCGGCCGTGTAGATCGGGGCGACGGCGGCCTCGGCCTTCTCGAATTCGCGCACCACCTCGTCGGTCTCGCGTTCGGCGATCCACGCGCCGACCACCGCGTCGAGTTCGTCGGCGTGCGCGGCGCGTCCGGTGCCTGAGGTGAACCAGGGCTCGTCGACGAAGTCGGGGCGGCCGACCAGGCGCACGACCCGCTCGGCCACCGACTGCGCGCTGGTCGACACCGCGACCCAGCCGCCGTCGGCGGTGCGGTAGACATTGCGCGGGGCGTTGTTGACCGAGCGGTTGCCCATCCGGGTCTGGAGTTCGCCGAGCTGGTCGTAGGCGATGATCTGCGGCCCGAGCAGGGTGAGGATCGGTTCGATGATCGCCATGTCGACCTGCTGGCCGCGGCCGGTGGCGTCCCTGGCGCGCAGGGCGGTCATGACGGCGAACGAGGTGGCCAGCGCGGCGATGCCGTCGGCGAGGCCGAACGGTGGCAGGGTGGGCGGCCCGTCGGGTTCGCCGGTGACGGCGGCGAACCCACTCATGGCCTCGGCGAGGGTGCCGAACCCCGGCCGCTGGGCGTACGGGCCGAACTGCCCGAAACCGGTGACCCGGGCGAGCACCAGCCGCGGATTGATCGCGCTCAGCTCCTCGTAGCCGAGTCCCCAGCGTTCCAGCGTGCCGGGCCGGAAGTTCTCGATCACCACATCGGCCTCGGCGGCCATCTGCCGGAAGATCTCCTGGCCGCGCTCGCTGCCCAGGTAGAGGGTGACGGATTTCTTGATGCGGCCGAGCATCTTCCACCACAGCCCGACGCCGTCGCGTTGCGCGCCGTGGCCGCGCACCGGGTCGCCGCGCGGATGCTCGATCTTGACCACCTCGGCCCCGAAATCGCCGAGCAGGGTCGCCGCCAGCGGTCCGGCGAACAGGGTCGCCACGTCAAGCACCCGGATTCCGGTCAGCGGTCCGCCCATGACACGACTCCTCACCGCCACACGCGCTGTTTCCCGGATCGAAACACCGTGTCCGCATGCGACGTCCACTTCGGGCCAAGGGTACCGTCATGTTTGCGTGTGCGTGACGTTGTATCGCACAGTGGAACAGATATGCGGCAGCGGGGTGGCGGGGGAGCGACAGCGGTAGGCCACGCAGTGCCCGGGCGCCGGGAGGCCTACCGGAGCGGACGACCTACAGCGAGAGAACGCAGACCCGCTCGACTGTCAGCTCACGCGCGGTCGAGGCCGGGCCCTCCTTGGTGTTGCCGGAATCGCGGACGCCGCCGTAGGGCATGTTGTCGGCACGGAAGGCGGGGGACTCGTTGATCAGCACGGTTCCGTAGCGAAGTCGCTCGGTCGCGGCCAGCGCCTTGCCGAGGTCGGCGGTGAACACGGCGGCCTGCAAACCGTACTTCGAATCGTTGGACAGTGCGATCGCCTCGTCGAAGTCCCGCACGCCGACCACGCTGAGCACCGGCCCGAAGGCCTCTTCGCGAATGAGGTCGCAGGACTGGGGGACATCGCTGAGCAGGGTCGGCTCGAGCACGCCGTCCTGGCGGGTGTGCCCGCCGGTCTCGACCGTGGCGCCGCGGCGCAGGGCCTGGTCGATGCCGGTGCGGATGCGGTCGGCGGCCTTGTCGTCGATGACCGGACCGCAGGTCACCGCGCCATCGCGTGGGTCACCGACGCGCACTCCGGCGATGCGCTCGCGCAGCAGCGAGGTGAACTCGGCGCGGATCGCCTCGTCGGCGTAGACGCGCTGCACCGAGACGCAGGTCTGGCCTGCGAAGCCGAAGGCGCTGGGCACCAGCTTGTCCGCGGCCGATGCCAGCTCGGCGTCCGCCTCGATGATCGCCGGACTCGAATTGCCCAGTTCCAGCAGCACCTTCTTGCGGGCGGCGGCCCGCGCGATGTGCCAGCCGACGGCGGCCGAACCGGTGAAGCTGATTGCCGCCACCCGCGGGTCCTCGACGATGGCGGCGCTGATCTCGGCCGGGTCGCCCGGCACGACCGAGAGATAGCCCTCCGGCATCCCGGCCTCTTCGCACAGGTCGGCCAGCAGGAAAGCGGTCAACGGCGACTGCGGGGCCGGCTTGAGCACCACCGGGCAGCCGACCGCGAACGCGGGGGCGAGCTTGTGCGCCACCAGGTTCAGCGGGAAGTTGAAGGGGGCGATGGCGGTCACCACCCCGATCGGCGTCGGCCGGGTGAAGCCGAGCTTGCCCGCGCCCGCGGCGGTGGCGTCCATGGCGACGCCGGAGCCAACCGTGGTCCTGGCCACCGCCGCGGAGTGACGGACGGTGTCGATGGCACGGTCCACCTCACCGGCGGCCATGGTGACGGGTTTGCCGACCTCCGCGCAGATCAGCGCGGCCAGTTCGCCCCGGCGCTCGTCGAGCAGCACCGCGAGCCGGTCGAGCACCTCGGCGCGGACGTGGGCGGGCAGCGGCCGGTCCAGGGTGCGATGCGCGAGCGCCACCGCCGACTCCGCCAGCTCGGCCGAGGCCTGGCCGACCCGGCCGACGAGCGTGCCGTCGTAGGGGTTGCGCACGTCCGAGGCGGTGTCGGTGGCGATCTCATGATGCCCGACGCGCACACCGCGCCAACGCAGGTCCGGCCGCGTCTCGACAGTCGTCATCTCCGGTCACTTTCTCCTGATGGGTGGTGGTCGCGGTGCCGGGATCAGCCGGCCGGGGGAGCGGCCACCGATCCCGCCGACCCGGGGATCTCGCCGTGCCGGATCTCCCGGTACACCCGGCTGCGCAGCTCGGCGAACTCGCGGGTCGCCTTGGTGGCGATCTGGTCGCGCTCGGCGCCGAGGCCGGTCTCGATCAGATCCACCACCTGGGTGGGCTTGCGGCCGAGCACCAGCACGCGGTCGGAGAGGTAGACCGCCTCGTCGATGTCGTGGGTGACCAGCAGGATGGTGATGCCGAGGTGGTTCTTCACCCGCAGCGTCAGGTCCTCGAGATCGGCGCGGGTCTGCGCGTCGACGGAGGCGAACGGTTCGTCCATCAGCACGATGGCAGGTGCGTAGGCCAGCGCGCGGGCGATGGCCACACGCTGCTGCATGCCACCCGACAGCTGCCAGGGGTACTTGCCGACGTGGTCCTTCAGGCCCACCTCCTCGAGCGCCGCCATGGCCTTGGCTGCGCGCTCCTTCTTGTCCTTGATGGTGGAGCGCAGCGGCAGGGTCACATTGTCCAGCACGGACATCCACGGCATGAGCGAGCGGGAGTAGTCCTGGAAGACGATCGCCATCTCGGCGGGCGGCTCGGTCACCCGGCGACCGCGCAGGGTCACCGTCCCGGTGGTCGGCTCCAGCAGGCCCGACAGGCACTGCAGCAGCGTGGTCTTGCCCGCGCCGGACGGGCCGACGATGCACATGAACTCGCCGCCGCGGACGGTCACGTCGATGCCGCCGAGCACGTGGTGGTCGCCGAAGCGCTTGCCGAGGTTCTCCACGACGAGCAGGTCGTCGGTGGCGGTCGGCTCGAGCAGAACAGCGGAGCTGGGATTGGTCATTACCGATTCCTATGCGTTCTTCTTGTTGTGCCAGTCGAGGACTCGTCCTTCGACCAGGCGAGCGCCGAAGTTGAGCAGGTAGCCGAGTACGCCCAGCACCACGATGCCGGACCACATGTTCAGGATGTTGAAGCTGCGCTGCGAGTCGAGGATGAAGTAGCCGATGCCGCCGGGCGAGCCGATCATCTCCGTGACCACCATGACCACGGTCGCGATGGTCAGGGCAAGGCGGGCGCCGGCGAAGATCTGCGGTGCCGCGTTGGGCACGTAGATGTAGCGGATCCTGGTCTTCATCGGCAGCCGGTAGCTGGCGGCCATACGCAGCAACACCGGCTCCACCGAGCGCACGCCGTCGATGGTGTTGAGCAGGATCGGCCACATCGAGGCCAGCGCGATGAGGAAGATCTTCATCGTGTCGCCGATGCCGAGGAAGATGATGGCGATCGGCATCAGCGCCACACCCGGTGTGGCGCGCAGGAACTCGAGGATCGGCCGGACCGCCTGTTCGAAGCGCGGCAGCAGGCCGAGCACGATGCCGCCGACGATGCCGACCACGAGGGCGATGGCGAAGCCGATCAGGATGCGCAGCAGGCTGGGCACGACGTTCTCCACGATCCCGTCGAAGAACCACAGCTCGCCGGTGCGCTCGAAGATCTCGGCGAAGGACGGGAAGTAGAAGGACGTGCTGTCGGCGGTGACCACCAGGCAGGCGATCACCACGACGACCGGCAGCCACATCTCCCAGGCCAGCGCGCTCAGCCGCGTGCGGATGCCGAGTCTCATGCGCCGCGCTCCTCTCGGATGATCGGGTGCCACCACAGCAGCCTGCGCTGCGCGGCCACCACGATGGCGTTGATGAGCAGGCCGAGGATGCCCGCGGTGATCGCGTACGCGAAGACCTCGGGGCGCTTGAAGGCCTGTTCCATGTGCGACAGTTCGAGCCCGAGTCCCGGCGCGCCGCCGATGTATTCGGCGCTGATGGTCATCAGCAGGGCCATGGTGGCCGACAGGCGCAGGCCGGTGAAGACGAACAGCGACACGCTCGGCGCCCACAGGTAGCGCAGCCGGTCGGCGGTGGAGATGCGGAACACCCGCACCACCCACTTGTGCAGCGGCTCGACCTGCTTGGCCGCGTACATCGACTGGATGAGCAGCGGCCAGACCGCCGAGAGCACGATCATCGTGATCTCCATCCGGCTGGTGGCGCCGAACAGCAGCAGCACCAGCGGCAGCAGCGCGATGGTCGGGATGCTGCGGAAGAAGTCGATGATCCAGCGGGTGGACTGGGTCGCCCGCAGCGAGGTGCCGATCAGCAGCCCGAGCGGGATGCCGATCACGGCCGACAGCGCCAGGCCGGTGGCCCACACGCGCAGGGTGGTGCCGAGGGCGGTCCAGTAGGCATCGCTGCCCCACAGTCCGAACAGCGCGTCGACGACCATGACCGGAGTGGGCAGGCTGTCGGTGTCGACCAGCGGGCTCATGGCCACGAGCTGCCACAGGGCCAGTGTCGCGACGATGGCGACGATCTTGGGGACCAGGCCGGCCCCGGTGCGCTTGGCGGCGGCCGATGTGGCGCGGGGGCCGGTCTTGGCGGGCACCGGCGGCTTGGCCTTGGCCGCTACGGGCGCCGTTGCGGTGGTGGCTGTCATGCTCGTCGTCACCCGATCTCGGCCAGGAAGGTGCTGGAATCCGGCTTCTCGGACAGGATCTCGTACTTGACGGCCAGGTCGGCGACCTTGTCGATGTTCTCGGTGGTCACCGGTTCGGCGGAGAAGGGCTGGATGAAGGCGTTCTCCAGCTGCTCGGGGGTGAAGCCCAGCTCCTCGCCAGCGACCTTCTTGCCGACCGCCGGGTCGGCGTTGACGGTGGCCGCGCCCTCCTGGATGCCTTCGGCGAATTTGCGCACGGTCTCGGGGTTCTTGGCGATGAACTCCTCGGTGGCCACGAAGACCGAGCTGGGCACGCCCTGGTTGCCGGGGGCGTCGGTGTTGGTCACCAGGCGGACCTTGCCCGAGCTGATGGCGCTGGTGGCCAGCGGCTCGTTCGGGGTGGAGGCGTCGACGAAGCCCTGCTGCACCAGGTCGATGCTCTGGGCGGGCGGGACCTCGACGAACTCGATCTTGGTGGAGTCGCCGCCCGCGGCGTCGACGATGGCGCGGATGTTCATCCAGGTCTGGGTCTTGATGGCCGGCACCCCGACCTTCTTGCCCACCAGATCGATCGGACCGTTCACGGCGTCGTCGGTGGTGACGACACTCGCCGCCGAGATCTTGCCGGGCTCACCGTCGGAGGCCTGCTCGCCCGCGCCCGCGACGATCTTGATGGGCAGGCCCTGGGCGCGGGCCTGCATGAAGGTGACCACATCCATCTGCGCGACGTGCAGGCCGCCGCTGAGCAGCTGCGGCACGGTGTCGTTGGCGGACTTGTTGGCCGAGGGGGTGACGTTCAGGCCGCGCTCGGTGAAATCGCCTTCGCTGATCGCCACGCGCAGGCCGACCCCGGACAGGCCGAGCGAGCTGCCGACGGTGATGTCGGAGACGTTCTCGGCGCCGCCGTCGGAGGAGCCGCAGGCGCCGAGGACGAGGGCGAGCGCGGCCGCGGCGGTGACCGCGGCGGTGCGGCGGAGCAGGGGAACAGCGGGGGCCGCGAGGGACATACGAAAGACTCCGGTCTCGAGAGGAACTGGAAGGGATGTCATGGCGCCGGCGGGTCGATCCGGGTGATCGAACGGCCCGGCGGGCTGTGGGGTGGATCACTTCTGGAGTGATCGGTTCAGGAATCGTAAGGTTCGGTGCGCGGGAAGAAAAACGCCGCTTTCCACTTGGCGCAAAACTCCGGCGAGGCGGTGATTCAGCCGCCGAGGACGCGCTCGATCTGGGTGGCGGTGCGTCGCAGAGCGGCCTCGGAGCGTTGCAGATTCACCCGGACCGCGGGCGCCGACAGGCTGATCGCGCCGACCGCGACGTTGCCGCGCATGATCGGCGTGGCCACGCAGACCTGACCGAGCACGGACTCCTGACGGTCGTAGGCCAGGCGGGTGGAACGGATCTCGACCAGCTGCCGGTGCAGCACGGCGGGATTGGTCACCGAATGCCTGCTGCGACGGACGAGGGGGCCCTGCAACACCTTGGCGATCTCCTGGCCCGGCTGGAACGCCAGCAGTGCCTTGCCCAGCGCCGTGCACGTGGCGGGCGCCCTGCCTCCGATGGGTGTCGGCGCGGGCAGGGTGTGCAGGCCGACGACCTTGTCCAGGATGACGATGTCGGCGCCGTCGAGGATCGCCAGGCGGGTGGTCAACCCCGAGTTGGCGTAGAGGTCGCCGAGGAAGGGCGCGACCTGTTCGCGCAGGCCCCGCGGACGGCTGTGGGCCACACGGTTGCCGAGTTCGAACAGTTTGTCGCCGGGGCGGTATCGGGTGCCCTCCTTGGACACGAAACCGCTCTCCACCAGGTAGGCGAGCAGCCGGAAGGCGGTCGAGGTCGGGATGCCCGCCCGGCGGGCGATATCGCTGACGCCCATCGAGGCGTCGCCGCCGAGGAACTCGTCGAGCAGTTGGAGTGCCTTCACCACCGAGGCCGTGCCGCGGCGGTCGTTGCTCGCGCCGTCGATCTCGGCCGGCTCGGGGAGGCCCTTTTCTTCCATCAATGCGGTCACGCGGATTCACTTTCCAACTCGTCTGCGGCCCCCGCCGCAGGCCGGTCACCGTCACCTCGAGAGGTGAAGGTGTTCCAGGTCACCAACTTCTGTAGTGGATGGTACAGTGATTGTAACGACCGTTCCAGTGAGGGGCAACACACCAGTCAACCGATGGTGATCGCGCTCTCTGGTACCTTCCGTTCGGCAGCCCGCCCGAAAAGAGAACATGGATGAACACCGCTCGACGTAACGCCCGCGGCGAAGCCAGCCTCCAGCGGATACTCGACGCCACCGTGCAGTTGGTCGGCCGATACGGGTACGACAACACGACCATCGCGCGCATCACCAAGGCCACCCAGCGCCCCGCCAGCTCGATCTACTGGTTCTTCCGGGACAAGGACGAACTCATCGCGGCCGCGCTGGAGCACTCCTATACCCGCGTCGCGCGCCGCCACCGCAGGCCGTGGCAGCAGTTCCACCCCGCGCTGCCGGTCACCGAGCAGCTGATCGGCGAGCTGGAGCCGGAGCTGCGCTCGTCGGAGACCGAGACCCCGCTGCGTCTTGGCATCTCGCTGGCTCTGGAGGGCAGCGCGGCGAGCTCGAAGGTGCAGCAGCCCTTCCATCGCCGTCGCGCGGGCGTGCTGCACGCGATCGAGGCCTGGTGGGACGGCGCGTACGCGGCGACCGGCGCGGCCGAGGACGTGCGGGCCGCGCCCGCCTGGTGGATGTCCACACTGACTCTGGCGCTGTTCGACGGCCACTACATCTCCGACGTCGACGCCGCCGATCCGCCCACCGTCGCCGGGCGCTCCCGGATCACCGCGCTGGCACTGGTTTCCGCCTACGAGGCCATGCGCGCGGCCGATCCCGGCGCGTTCCCGCGCCACGACCGGGCCGAGGACAACGCGGCTCGAAACGGGGAGTACGCGCCCCCCGGGGACGGGGAGGACCGGGCCGAGTCCGGTCCCGCCGCCCTGCTGCGGGTCGTGCGCGGGCTGGTCGCCGAACACGGATACGAGGGCGCGACGATCGGCCGCATCTGCGCGGCCGCCGACATGCAGCGCAGCTCGGTGTACTGGCGTTACAAGGACAAGGACACCCTGATCGAGGCCGCGGTGGCCGACCCCTTCCTCGCGCTGTTCGCGCCGATGCGCGAGCTGCCCGAGTCGGGACAGGCCTGGGCCGGCGATCTGGCCGCCGCCGTGGGTGCGACGCTGCGAGCGGCGCGCCACGACCCGGACACCGTCAAATCGGGGCTGCTGCTGAAGGTGCAGCAATGGGATCCGCCGACGGCGGGCGGGGTGGCGGTGCTGGCCGGAATGGCGGCGCTGGAAGCGGAACTGACCGCCTGGTTGCGGCGCAACGCGCCCTCCGGCGGGGAAGGGCAGGTGCCCGGCGAGCATCTGGCCTGGATCGTGCTGCGGTTGGTGGAGGGGCTGATGTTCGGCTCGGTGCAGGGCAGGCCGGCTCCCGTCGAGACGGTCCGCGCGCTGTTCGCGGTGCTGCTGGCCGGGGTGGCCGACCGGTGGCCAACCGTGGAGCGGCAGGCCACCGGTGCTCACTCCAGCCGCAACCGGTAGGTGTCGACGGCCTCGGTCTGCAATTCGAGCTCGAAGGTGTTCATGACGCGGCCGACCATCATGTAGAAGCCGATGAGCAGCACCAGCTCCACCAGCCGCGAGCGGTCGTATTCGGCCGCGACCGCCGCGAACAACACGTCGGGCGCGGTCGAGGTGCGCACCACGGCGTCGGTGAACCCGAGCAGGGTCCGCTCGAACTCGCTGAACTCCGAGCCACTGGGCTCCGGGCCACTGGACCCCGGGCCACCGGACTCCTGGCCCGCCTCGATCGGGTGGGCGGCGACGGCGTCGATCTTGTCCTGGGTGAAGCCGACCCGCTTCGCGACGGCGTTGTGCTCGTGCCACTGGTAGGCCGCGCCGGTCAGGTGGGCCACCCGCAGGATCACCACCTCGCGATGGACGGGATCGAGCGAGCTGCCCCTGCTGAGCTTGTGGCCGAGCGCGAGCACCTCGGGCGCGCAGTTCTCGGCATTGGCGACCATGCGGAAGACGTTGATCTTCCGCTTGCCCGCCAGCGCTCGCACGATGTGCTCGGGCGCGGTGTCGGGGTCGAAATACGGGATGCGGGGCACGGGAACCCTTCCTGTGTCGAAGGCGGCGAAGAGGGCGCCGCGGCCGGCTAGTAGGCGCTGACCGCGGCGGGGGAGCGCTCGGCGGGGGAGTGCTCACGGAAGCGGGCCAGCAGATCGCCCGCGGCGCGCACCAGCAGCGAGGAGTCGACGCCGACGCCGGCGAAAGTGATGCCCTCGCGCAGCCATTCCTCGGCGGCGGCCACGTCGACGATCATGATGCCCGCAGGCTTGCCCACCCGCCGCAGAGTCCGCACGCAGTGGCGGATGGCGCGCACCACCTCCGGGTGGGTGCGCTGTTCGGGGTAGCCGAGATTGGCGGCGAGATCGGCCGGGCCCATGAGCACGCCGTCCACGCCGTCGACCGCCGCGATCTCGGCGACATTGGCCAGCGCGGTGGGCGTCTCGATCTGGACGAGCAGGCACACATTGTCGTCGGAGCCGCGCACGTAGTCGGTGTAGCGCCCCCACCGGGAGGAGCGCGCCAGACCGCGGCCCATGCCGCGGATCCCGCGCGGTGGGTAGCGGACGGCGCGGACCAGTTCGGCCGCCTGCTCGGCGGTGTCCACCATCGGGATGAGCAGGTTCTGCACCCCGATCTCCAGGTACTGCTTGATCAGCACGGGATCACCGTGCGGCAGGCGCACCACGGGCTGGGACAGGTCGGCGGGGGTGGGGCCCCCCAACGGCCCCCCCCCCCCCCGGGGCAGAAAAAAAATAGGGCCGACGCGCGGCAAAAATAAGCGGAGGTAGAGGGACGAGTTAATAGCCACGCTAAACCACCCCACCCACCAACAAAA
>NZ_JARWRU010001224.1 GCF_029867845.1 Nocardia farcinica
GGCCCGGCGGCGGGGCGGGCGCACCCCCCGTCCGCCCCCCCCCCGTGAGCCCCCCGGGGCGCCGCCCCGCCACCCCCCGGGCCCGCTTCTGGTCTGCCTGGCGGGGGTGCACGATCGCTCCGCCGCCGACGCGCTGCGCGGCATGCTCTTCGTGATCGACAGCGCGGACCTGCCGCCGTCGGACGATCCCGACGAGTTCTACGACCACGAACTGGAGGGCCTGGCGGTGCGCGACACCGCGGGCACCGAGATCGGCACCGTCACCGAGGTCCTGCACTCCGCCGCGGGTGAGCTGCTCGCCGTGCGCGCCGTCGAGGACGGCAGGCAGATCCTGATCCCGTTCGTCACCGCCATCGTGCCGACGGTCTCGGTCGCCGAAGGGCTGATCGTGATCGATCCGCCCGAGGGACTGCTCGAGGAATGAAACTCGACGTCGTCACCATCTTCCCCGAGTATCTGGAGCCGCTGCGCACCGCGCTGCTCGGCAAGGCCATCGACAAGGGCCTGATCTCGGTCGATGTGCACGATCTGCGCCGCTGGACGCACGACGTGCACAAGTCCGTCGACGACTCGCCCTACGGCGGCGGTCCCGGCATGGTCATGAAACCCACCGTCTGGGGCGACGCCCTCGACGAGGTCTGCCCCGACGAGGCCCTGCTGGTGGTCCCCACCCCGGCGGGCGTGCCGTTCACCCAGGAGACCGCGCACCGCTGGTCGGCCGAGAAGCACCTGGTGTTCGCCTGCGGCCGTTACGAGGGCATCGACCAGCGCGTCTTCGACGACGCGGCGCGGCGGGTGCGCGTCGAAGAGGTCAGCATCGGCGACTACGTGCTGATCGGCGGCGAGGCCGCGGTGCTGGTCATGGTCGAGGCCGTGGTCCGCCTGCTGCCCGGCGTGCTCGGCAATCAGCAGTCCCACGAGCAGGATTCGTTCTCCGACGGACTGCTGGAGGGCCCCAGCTACACCCGCCCGGTGAGCTGGCGCGGCCTCGAGGTGCCGCCGATCCTGCTCTCCGGCGACCACGCCAAGGTGGCCGCCTGGCGACGCGAACAGTCACTGGAGCGGACCAGACAGCGCAGACCCGACCTGCTCGCGCCCGAAGAACCGCGCCAGGACGGCTGAGCCCCGCTCACTCCGCGGGTGCGACCGCCACGCTGCCGTCCGTGCCGGGAATCAGCAGCCCCCACGGCGCGACCTGCGGCGCCACCTGCTGCCGCCGGACCGGCATGGTGACGATCGGCTGTTCGCCACGGACGCTCGGTCCCGGGCCCGCGATCACCGTGCGCGCGCCGGTGCCCAGGTCGTAGGCGACCAGCCACACCGGGCGATCACCGCGACGCTGCTGCGCGGTCGCCAGCAGGATATTGCCGGTGACCCCCGGTGTGATCGGCACCAGCTCCTCGCGCTCGTCCAGCGGCGCCGTCCAGCGCACCCTGCCGTCGGCTTCCTCCAACCGCATCTCGGTGTTCTCTGCGAGCGTCGTGCTGTCCATGACCAGGGAGACGCCGTCCGGCCGTGGCAGCCGGTAACGGGAGCCGGGGGCGGCGGGGCGCCGGGCGATCAGGCCGCCGGTCGCGAGGTCGAGGACCTCGGTCTCCCCGCTTTCGTGCTCGATCGTCAAGGTGTTCGCCGATTCGATCACCATGATCTGCTCGCCGGTGAGGTGGCGCTCCCACCGTGTGGAACCGTCGACCGGGTCGAGGGCC